>CAYYEL010000032.1:0-24658 GCA_964470845.1 uncultured Bacteroidaceae bacterium
AATATGAAGTTTACTTCAATATTTTACACAGCGAGTGCAGAATATCTTCGATATTCTTATCAAAGATACAAACAAACGAGCGGAAAATATGAAGTTTACTTCAATATTTTACATAGCGAGTGCAGAAAATCTTCGCGCGTCAGCGCAAAGATAGTGAAAGGCGAGCGGAAATGAAATATTTATTTTTTATCCCGAGTGCCTAAAATCTTCGCTGTTTATGGCATAAATGATATTAAACCTCGGAGACAAATTAAATGAACCTACTCCTTGATTCTACTCTCTTTTAGATTGCAGTAATACCCGATTTTGTATATGTTGAGTAGTGTTAAAGATGGGTGTTTGCTCAGCAGATTCATACGTAGCATAGGATGAAATATGCGCCATAAACCGGCAGTAACATTTGTAAGATTCCACCTTTTCAGACGATTATAGAAGCGTAACAAGGCAGTGGGTGCAATTGTTCCCTCCAATTGTGATAGAGTGCGCAGCGACTCCTCGACCTTGGCAAGATAAATAGTGTTACTCTCCAATCCAATGTGCATAAGTGGTGCATCAATGTGCTTTATTTCCACTCCACGTTCGCGTAACTCGTAGCCGAAGATTGTATCTTCGTAGCCATAGTTGGTAATTCTTTCATCGAATTTAATATCAAGAAACAGCTCGCGGCGTATGGCAAAACAAAAAGTCGCAAACTTGTCGTATGGTGCGCGACTGCGTTCTTGGGCGCTCCTGTGTTTGTCGGCTGCACGCTCGTAGCGGTGGCGCAGTGTACAACTGCTTGTAAGCGGTGTCTCGGGGTGGTAAAGGCCACCACATACAACAGAGCTTTCTTCTAATGCCTGTGAGTATAGTCGAAGAATGTTGTCTTGTTCGGCAACTGCATCGCTGTCAATGAAAAAAATGTTTTTTCCGCGTGCCTCCTGTGCCAAAATATTTCGTATGCGTGAACGGCCGACATTCTGCGGTTGTACAATAATGCGGCAATGGGGCAATTGAGCCAATGGAGCATTAAGCGACAGACCGCGGGACGACGAGCCATCCTCGCCCACAATAATCTCAAATGGGCGTCCGAGTGCAATGCCTTGACGGTGCAGTGTTTCGACAAGATTGCGGCACTCGTAATTCTTTGTGGGAATCAGAATGGATAACATTTCGGCAAAAATATTTATTAAAAACAAAAAATCCAAAAAAAACTTCCTTGTAATTAGGAAAATGTGGCTGTTCACACAAAACAGGGTGAACAGCCACAGAATTTCAAACAGTTTCTAAGCCTTGGAAAAAACTATTTTACAAGTTATTTTACAAAAACTTTTTTGCCGTTTATTATATAAATACCTTTTGAGGGGTGTTCGATGCGTCGTCCCTGAAGGTCGAAAATATCGGTCGATGCGTCATTGTCCTCAATAGCCTCGATGCCGGTTTCAACCTCTACATTCGATTCCTCGAAACTCCAGATGCTTGCGCCCCAGAAAGGCTTTGTGAGAACATAATTCCAAGCATCGGGGTTGATGTACCAGCTGGTAACGCCCTTATTGCCAATGATGCAGATACCGGTGTCGCCTGTATCTACTGTCATCTGTTCCAATGTCCAAGAGTAGTCTTTACCCACGCGCACAGTCTGGTCGGCAACGTCGTTGGTGATATAGGCACTTTTTCCGTTGAGCTTGCTGTATATGCTCACTGTGCCATCGTCGTTCTTGCGAATCGACCACAGGTAGCCGTTGCTGTTGCTTTTGGTCTTTGGCTCGACACGTCCGCTGCTGCTGCATACGGCATAATAATTCTTAAAATAGGCGTTACGTATGTAGTAATATATATCCTCGCGTAAGGCGTCGATAATGTCGGTACGCGGCATTTGCAAGAATTGGTTGTACAGGGCTACGTAAATATTATATGCCTCTTGCGATATATTGCCCTGCTCTAACAGAGCCTTTGCAGGTGCAATGATACTGTTCTTTAGAAAATCGAGTGCCTCGACAGTGGGTTCGCCGATACTTCCGGGCACGGCTTTTTCTATTATACGTTCGCATTTGTTGTATAATCCTTGGAGTTGTGCCGTATAGTCGCTTACTTCGACAATATACCACGTTCCGGGATAGCAGAGAGCCGGGTTATTATAGGCATTTACTGCTCCCGAGAGCTCGGCGTGCAGACGTTTGACGCTACCTGTCGTCAAAGGCTTGTAGCCTGCTACGGCCGATATTGTAACAACGCCGGGAATGAATGTGTAGTTGGCTGTGGCAACGGTGGCCTTGTCGATGCGTATGGCTGTACCTTTGTCTGACATTTGTACAGCGGCGTTGTATGTGGGCATACTGAGCAGGCGGCCGTCGCACACGCTCTTGAGCAGATAGCCGCTCTCCTGTGGTTCGAATTGCCACAACTCCTCGGGCTCGACCTGCGGAGTGTAGTGGAAGCGTACACCGTTGTTGCTTACGTACATAGTTGAACCTTCAAATTGTTTTTTATAGTAGGTTGATGCCGATACTATCTGATAGCTCTTGCCAATTTCGGGTTGTGTGATTTCGCCTTTCTTATATGCCTCGGTGGCAGCCGCTATGGTGGCAGTGTCGCCACTTTCGATGGCTGCAGCAAGAGCGTCGTGAAGCTCGGCCGAGGGATAGCCTACTGCTCCTCGAATGCTTTTCTCTAATATGCTTTGTGCCTCAAGTATTGTCTGTTCATTATCGCTCAGAGTTGGTTGCTCGATATAGTGCTTGGCGTATGTGTAGCCCAATGCGTCGAGTATCTCATCGTGTGTTTGCAGGCGCTTGTAGAAAGAGCTCCAGCTTTTCTTTGCTGCGGGCAACCAGCCGGTCTCGGCGAGTGCCAACATACGGGGCAGAAGCTGATATTCGAGCTCAATAGCGTCGTTCAGCGTCTCGGCCCATAAATTACCTTGAACGCCCATACAATACTCCTCGCGTCCGCTAAGCGATGCAACGGGGTTGAGCGAATAGACCTCCTCGATGGTGTTTATGTGGCTGTCGCCCCAACCGCCATAATAAGGCTCGTCGATTATAGTCTGGTTGGCGGGTACCTGCATAAAGTCGAGATATACGTGTGAGTAGGGGGTGATAATGCTCTTGAATCCTTTGTTGGCTGCATCGGCGCTCTTGCCTATGCTGTTCCACGCCATAATAACGGGTTTTACCTTGTTGCTGCTGCTCCAATGCGCAAGAAGCTCGTCCCACACAACAATATCTTTGCCGTGTTTCTCTTTCAGGTAAGTGCCAAGCTCCTCGACCAACCACGATTGCAACTCGTTGACACCCGAGAGACCCTCTTCGCGCACGCGGCGCAAGCAATCTTCATTTGTCTGCCACTGTGTCGTGGGGCACTCGTCGCCGCCAATGTGAATGTAGGGGTAGGGGAATATGGCAGCAACATTGTCGAGCACACATTTTAAAAAGTCGATAACCTCGTCCTTGCCGATGTTCAGAACATCCTCGGAGATTCCGCTGTCGAGGCGCACCGAGTATTTCTTTGTGGGGTCGCAGCTGAATTCGGGGTAGGCGGTAACGGCTGCTACCATATGTCCGGGAAGGTCAATTTCGGGCAGAATGTCAATATTGCGTTCGGCTGCATAGGCTACAATTTCGCGCAGGTCGGCTTGTGAGAACCACATTCCGCGACCATATTCTGTGTCGTCGAAGAATTTTGTTCCCTCGCCGGGACTGGTGAACGAGCCGCTACGCACGGCGCCAACCTCGGTGAGGCGTGGGTATTCGGGAATCTCGATGCGCCATCCTTGGTCGTCGGTAAGATGCCAATGCAGACGGTTCATCTTGTAGAGTGCCATAATGTCGAGCACTCTCTTTACCTCGTCTTTGTCGAAGAAGTGTCGTGCAACGTCCATCATAAACCCGCGGTGTTCGTATTGCGGTTCATCGGTGATGCTCACGTAGGGGATGCTCCAGTCGGGCTCGGCCTCGTTGTGTCCGAAGAGGCTGCGCGGGAGCAGTTGCTTCAGTGTCTGGATGGCGTATAGAAATCCTGCATCCGATGAGGCTTTAATCTCTATGCCTTTATCGGTAACAACGAGTGTATAGGCCTCGTCGGCAAGCGCTTCGTCGGCATTGAGCCATATTTCGCCCTCGCCACACTCTGTACCGCTCTCTTTTATTGTCAGCGCAATACCCGACGCTTCTTGCAACATTGCTGCAAATTCTGCGGCCATCTTTTGTGTCGCTTCGCTTGTATAGGCTATGGCTGTGAGGCTCGACAGTGCTTTGCGCTCGTCCTCTTTTGTGAAGGTAAGCTCCTTGGGGTAGGGGATTATGCTTATTTTGGCCTCTTGCAGGGCGGCTTTAACCGATGTAAATGTTACGGGGTTGTTGGGGTCGCTCTTGTCCCAAAGGCCGATGCCTCGGTTGGCTCCCGGGCCGCCCCACAGATTCATTGAGACGTTGTTGTTGCCAATGGGCTGTATCTCGTAGCCGCCCGCATAACTGCTGTTGCCGGTTTTGTTTATTTGGAATCGGCTCACTCCACCGGGGGTGGTTGCTGCCGACACCATCTGATTTTTTGCCGCCGATGGTACGTACAGTGTATAGCCTTTTTTGTTTGTGAACGAATAGCCGTCGGTAGCGTTACCTGTGATTTTCCATTGTTGCTCGTCGGCGGCTGTGGCTGCTGCTGTGGCTATCTGTGAACCGTCTGCACCGGCCGAGAATGTCTCGCCACCGTTCATAAATTGTATAAGATACCAAACTTCATTGGCATCGGTGCTAATGGTCGGAAACTCTTGTGCGTGCATCGAAAATGTACACAGAAGCGATGCTAAAAATAAGTATGTCTTACGTATATTTGAGGTAAGCCGCGAATATTTCTGCACTCGCTGTGAAAAATATTCAAGTAAACTTAGTATTTCTTGCTCGTTGGTTTTCATATTTGAAATATTTGTTTTGTTTTTATTATTCGGGGACAAAGGAATTATTTTTTGTTTTTCTTAACCTCTTGAAGCAGATGCTTAACGCCAGCCTCAATTTGTGCATCCTTGCCAATGAGACGCTCCTCGGGCGAGTTGTAAACCTCAATGTCAGGCATCAATAGCTGATTTTCGAGGGCATTGCCGTTGAGGTCGGTTACGGTTGTTTGCGGAACACCGAATACAATTGAGGGGTCAATCTGTGTCTCCCACCACACGGCTGTCATTGTACCCGGGACGGGTGCACCGATGAGCTTACCTATTTGCAGGGTCTTATATACGTTGGGGAATCCGTGTGCGTTCGAGTAGTTATCCTCGCACACAAGCACCGCCGAGGGCTTGAACCACTGTGCAAAGGGGTCGCTGCCAATATATTGTCCGCGCGGGGTGAAGCGCTGATACTCTTTACCCGAGAGCAGAATGGCAAGGTCTTCGTGCAACCAACCGCCACCATTGTGTCGGGTGTCTATGAGCACTGCGTCGTGGTTGCGGTAGCGTCCCAAAAGCTCGGAGTAGGTGTTGCGGAAACTCTCGCTGTCCATTCCTTTTATATGTATATAACCTATGCGTCCGCCCGATAGCGAATCGACAAGGGCGCGTTTGCGCTCGACCCAACGCTTGTATAACAGATTGTTCTGTTGTCCTGCTGTAATTGGCTTAATCCACTCCTCGAAACGCTCTTTGCTTTGTGGATTATATACGGTGAGCAGAATCTTTTTCCCGGCCTTGTTTTCGAGCAGAGGGTAGTAGTCCTTGCCTTTTTCTATTGTTGTACCGTTGATTTTCTCAATTATGCAACCGTTTGTTATTTTTGATTTTGCGGTTGCTATGGGGCTTTTCTTGATAATTTCTTTAATTTTCAGTCCGTCGCCCTTGTGGCTCGGGTCGAAGAATACGCCAAGCTCGGCTGTCTGATAGCTGCTTCCGATGCCACTGCGTGCGCCTGTATGCGATGCGTTAAGCTCGCCAAGAAGTTCACTGAGCATCTCGGCAAAGTCAATGTTTGTGTTGATGTGTGGCAGGAATTTACGATACTCTTTGCCGTAATATTCCCAATCGACACCGTGCAGATTGACGTCGTAGAATTTATCTTTTACCTGTCGCCATACGTGGTCGAAGATATATTCGCGCTCGGCAAGGGGTTTGTGGATAAATTCGGCGCTGAAAGAGATGTTTTTTGTCTGATTGCTCTTTGTGTCGAATTTTTTTATACTGCCGGCCGAAGCGTAAATATTATTGCCCTCGGCGTCGAGGATGAGGCGTCCGTATCCGAATCCCTTTGCTACTATCTTGTCGCTGCCTTCGCGGAAATTACGTTCCCACAGGTCGCCGCCACCCTCGAAGCTCGTAAGGTAGTATAGCTTGTCGCCGCTCTTGCTCAGTACCGCGTCGCCCAACGACGAGGAGTGTGTGGTGAGGCGTACAATGCGATCGTGGCGGTTCTCAAGGTCGAATTTGAGTGGCTCAACCTCTTCGCTCTTTTTATCGTCTTTATCCTCTTTTTTCTTCTTCTTTTTATCTTTCTCTTCGGCCTCTTTCTTTGCTTTTTCTTCTTTCTCCTTGAGTGCCTTCTCGGCCTCCTCATAAAGCTCAAGCTCTTCCTTGTTCATTCGGAATTTGTCATAGGCTTCGGCATCGAGGAACATAATGTACTCGTCGCTGTGTGCACCCCAGCTGCCGTGGCTGCGATAGCCTGCGCGGTCGGAACTCCATATTACGGCCTTTCCACCCAGTGCCCAGCGGGCGTTTGCGTCGCTGTAACCACTCTCGGTGAGATTGTGAATCTCGCCTTTGCCGTCGGCTTTTACAAGGGCAATGTCGATGTTGTTCCACCCGCCAATGCCAATATAGTCGGTGAGGAACCATTTGCTGTCGGGCGACCAACTGTAGCTTATGTCGCCGTCGCTGTACGAGTAGTTGAATTTGCCGTCGAGTACAGTGCGTATGTTCTTGCTCTTTAGATTTATTACGCGCAGTGTGGTGCGGTCTTCAAGGAAGGCTACCTCCTTGCCGTCGGGCGAGAATTGAGGCTGGAACGAGGTTTTTTTGCTCACAATCAAGGGCTCTTCTTTAAGCTCGGCTGCGTGAGTGAAATATTTATCCTCTTCGCGCACGATTGTAGTCTGATATATTCCCCATACTCCGTCGCGCTCGGACGAGTAGATGATAGTGCGTCCGTCGGGGCTAATATCTACGTTGCGCTCTTGCTCGGGGGTGTCGGTGATGCGGCGTGTGGTGTTGTGCTCGACCATCGTAACAAATACGTCGCCGCGAGCTATAAATGCAATCTCTTTACCGCTTTTCGATACGGCAATTGCACGTGCTCCGCTTGTGAGGTTCATTATGCGGCGCTCGGTGGGGAAAATATCGGCGGTGATGCTGATGTTGATTTTTTTTGCGCTGTTGCCGGGGGTAAGGGTGTATATGTCGCCGTCGAATGTGTAGCACAGTGTGCCGCTATCGGTGGTTGTGAGGAAGCGTACTGGGTGTTTGCTGTGCTTTGTTATCTGCTCTTTTCTGCTGCCGTCCAATTGGGCGCGGTGTATGTTGAACGAACCGCTCTCCTCGCTTAGGTAGTAGTAGCTGTTGCCGTCGGTGGCCCACACGGGGTTTCTGTCCTCGCCGTTAAATGTGCTCAATTTTTGGTATTTGCGAGGGCCGTCGGCTGTGGTTATCCAAATGTCGCGTGTGATTGACGAGAGGTGGTGCTTGCGCCACTGATCCTCGTAGCCTTTTTTATCGTGATACAGAATGCGTCCCTTGCCGTCAATGTGCATTGCCTCCATATACTCCGATGAAAACAGCTCGGGACGCCCGCCCTCGGTGCTCACTTTGTATATTTGTGAGGTGTTGGGAAATTCACCATATTGACAGTCGGGCATCATAGAGGCTGCATACAGCACGGTGTTCTTGTCTAAGAAGGCTACCGGTTTTTCGCTTGTCGAGTGTGTGGTGAGGCGTCGGGGAGTGCCGCCCTCTTTCGATACAATATATACGTCCATGCTGCCCTCGCGGGTCGAGGCAAAAGCTATCTGTTTGCTGTCGGGCGACCATACGGGCTGTGTGTCGTAGCCTGAGTGTGTCGTCAGTTGTCGGGCATTGCCGCCTGTTGCATCTACTGTGAAAATATCGCCCATATAGGTAAAGGCTATTGTTGTGCCATCGGGCGAGATTGCGCTGTTGCGCAACCAGCGTGGTGTCTGCTGTGCGCCTGCTGCAACTGCAATGAAGCTTGCACATACAAGAAATAATTTCTTCATAAAGTCTATCCTTTTTGTTATTATATTGTCTGTTGAAGTTTATAAACTACAATTATAGGTAAAAAAAATGATATATTGAGTAATATTCTTGAAATACTGTAAAAAAACATAAAAATGTTTTTTATTTGTCAAAAAGAACATTTTTCTTTTGCTTCGCGGTATAATATTTACTACTTTTGAAATTAAGAAAATGTTTAAAATTATAAAAACTCTCAAGGTTGTGAAATTGCAATAGCTTTTAAATTTAAACTATATCTCAGATGATATTTAAAAACTCTAAAATCTAACTATATGAAAACCGATATTGAAATTGCTCAAGAAACGAAACTCGAAAGAATTGAGAATGTGGCTGCAAAGATTAGTATCCCTGCCGATGAGTTGGAACATTATGGCAAATATATTGCAAAATTGCCTCTGCATCTTATTGGTGAGCCCAAGGGTAAACTTATTCTTGTTACGGCAATTACTGCAACAAAGGCCGGCATTGGAAAAACAACAGTTTCGATAGGTCTTGCGCTTGGACTGAATAAAATAGGCAAGCGTGCGGTGGTTGCTCTGCGCGAGCCCTCGTTGGGACCCTGTTTCGGAATGAAGGGCGGCGCAGCCGGTGGAGGTTACGCGCAGGTGCTGCCTATGGAGAAGATAAATTTGCATTTTACGGGCGATTTTCACGCAATAACCTCGGCGCATAATATGATTGCGGCCCTGCTCGACAATTACCTTTATCAGCACGCCAAGGATGGCTTCGGGCTGAAGGAAATTTTGTGGCGTCGTGTGCTCGATGTTAACGACCGCTCGTTGCGCTCTATTGTTACAGGCCTTGGCCCTTCGACCAACGGACTTACACAGCAGGCGGGTTTCGATATTACGCCGGCCTCGGAGCTTATGGCCATCTTGTGTCTCGCTTCGGACGAGGCCGACCTGCGCCGTCGTATCGAGAATATACTCCTTGGCTACACTTATGCAGGCGAGCCTTTTACCGTTAAAGAATTAGGTGCTGCGGGGGCAATAGTGGTGCTTTTGAAAGATGCCATACAACCCAACCTTGTGCAGACGACCGAGAATACACCGGCTATTGTACACGGTGGCCCGTTTGCGAATATAGCACACGGATGTAACTCGCAGCTTGCCACAAAGATGGCTCTTGCACATAGTGAATATACAATTACCGAGGCAGGCTTCGGTGCCGACCTCGGTGCCGAGAAATTCTATAATATCCTGTGCCGAAAGAGTGGCCTTCAGCCCGATGCGACGGTAATTGTGGCAACGGCACAGGGGCTTAAAATGCACGGTGGTGTCGCGCTCGACAAAATAAAAGAGCCCGATATGCAGGGACTGCGTAACGGCCTTGCCAACCTCGACCGCCACGTGGCCAATTTGCGTTCGTTCGGGCAATCGGTAATTGTGGTGTTCAACCGTTTCGCCACCGACACAGACGAGGAGATGGCGCTTCTGCGCGAGCATTGCGAGCAGACGCTGGGGCTGCCGTTTGTAATTAACAACGCCTTTGCCGAGGGTGGCGAGGGTGCTGTCGAAATGGCAAATATCGTGGTCGAGACTATCGAAAAAAATCCTTCGCAGAAACCGCTTAAATTTACTTACGACGACAATGACAGCATACGCACAAAGATAGAAAAGGTTGCTAAAAATATCTATGGTGCTGCCACAGTGTCATTTGCCAAGGCTGCTCTCGACCGCATAAAACTGGCCGAGAAGCACGGAATGTCGCAATTCCCCGTTTGTATTGCAAAGACACAATTCTCATTCTCGGGCGACGAAAAACAGTATGGCGCAGTGAGTGGGTTCGACCTGAACATCCGCGACGTTGTGCTGAACGCAGGCTCCGAGATGATTGTGGCCATCGCAGGAAACATTATGCGTATGCCCGGCTTGCCGAAAGACCCGCAGGCCAACCGCATAGATTATATTAACGGCGAGATTGTAGGTCTGAGCTGAAAATTGTTTGTATTAAGAAACTGTTTAAATTTATATTGTCAAGTTTTTTATCGAACAGAATAGAAATGATTTTATAAATTCAAACAGCCTTAAAATTAGGAAAAAATAAGTAAGTTTGCGCCACAATAAAAAGCCCCCTGCTCTTTTAAGGGCAGAGGGCTTGCATTAACTGTAAATAAAGATTCTATGGCACGACCATTAGCCGAACGCTTGCGCCCCAACGATTTTAATGGCTTTGTGGGGCAGCAGCATCTTGTGGGCGAGGGGGCTGTTCTGCGACGAATGATTGAGGGTGGCAGAATACTCTCATTTATCCTGTGGGGCCCTCCCGGCACGGGAAAAACCACCATTGCCAAGATTATAGCCAACAAATTGAACCGTCCCTTTTACACGCTTAACGCAGTGTCGTCGGGCGTTAAAGAGGTGCGCGAGGTTATTGAAAAGGCAAAATCCTCGCCGCTCTTTTCCAATGGTGGCGCAATACTTTTTATCGACGAGATTCACCGATTCAATAAGTCGCAGCAAGACTCGCTTTTGAGCGCTGTCGAGACAGGGATTGTTACGCTCATTGGCGCAACCACCGAAAATCCCTCGTTCGAGGTTATCCGTCCGCTTCTCTCGCGCTGCCAACTTTATGTGCTAAAATCCTTGGATAAGGACGACCTACTCGCTCTGTTGCACCACGCTGTTACAACAGACGAATTGTTACAGAAGCGCGGTGTGCAGCTTGTCGAGACCGATGCGATACTGCGTTACAGCGGTGGCGATGCACGCAAACTACTCAATATCTTGGAACTTGTGGTGGAGGCCGACCCCGACACTCCCGTGCAGATTACCGACGACAAGGTGGTCGAGCGTCTGCAACAGAATCCGGCAGCCTATGATAAAGGCGGCGAGATGCACTACGACATAATTTCGGCTTTTATAAAATCTATTCGTGGCAGCGACCCCGATGCAGCGCTCTATTGGCTCGCACGAATGATCGAGGGGGGCGAGGACCCTGCCTTTATTGCCCGCCGCTTGATAATCTCGGCCTCCGAGGATATAGGGCTTGCCAATCCCAACGCTCTTTTGCTGGCCAATGCGGCATTCGATGCAGTGATGAAAATAGGTTGGCCCGAGGGGCGTATTCCGCTTGCTCAGGCAACCGTTTATCTTGCAACCTCGCCCAAGAGTAACTCGGCCTATTTGGGCATAAACAGTGCTCTTGAGGCGGTGCGCTCTACGGGTAATCTGCCGGTGCCGCTGCATCTGCGCAATGCTCCCACAAAATTGATGAAAGACTTAGGCTACTCTGATGGCTACAAATATGCACACGATTACCGGGGTAATTTTGTGCGGCAACAATTCTTGCCCGATGGTGGCGAAGCGTTTAGTTTCTGGCAACCACAGGAGAATGCTTCGGAGGCGAAGATTAAAAAGTGGATGCACGAGTGCTGGGGCGACGAGCGTAAATTCTCGGCCGATTAAAGGCTGCTTACAGATATGCTTAAATATTCGGACTGAATTATTTATTTCAGGGGCTGTAATGTAGATGGTTTAAGTAAAGTTTCGCAAATTATTATGTAAAATAGCCATAAAAGATAAGTGTTTGCTAAAAGAACAAACTAGACAAAGAAACACAAACAAAAAACATTTAATACCTATTTTATGATTCACAGCAAGACAGATTTAAAATATTACTTAAGAATAGAGACTAAAAACCATAGGTCAATATTTCAAAAAATTAAAGAGGTATTATGTATTACAACAAATTCCTATATCAAAGTTCTAAGAAAGATGGAATACCATCATAATAATAAAGGTATTATTCATAAAGTTTTATCATTTCTGTATTTTTTAAGATGGCATCGTCTTTCTACATTTTTAGGTATATATACCTAAAAATGTATGTAAAGAAGGCCTGACATTATATCATTAATTATATCATTATGGTTCAATAGTTGTAAATCCAAATTGTATAATAGGAAAGAATTGCTGTATTCAGAACAACGTAAACATTGGTGTAAATGTAGGAGAACAAGCGGCTCCAATAATTGGAGATAATGTATATATAGGGCCCGGAGCTGTAATCTTTGGGGACATATATATAGCCGATAATTGTTATATAGGCGCTAATGCAGTAGTAACAAAATCCATAAATGAGCCATACAGTGTGGTAGTTGGCGCCCCTGCAAAAATTATAAAAACAGAAAACAAGAATTGGTTAGAGAAACAAAATAATATTCGTTAAGATGTACAAAGTATTAGTAATTGCAACATCGCGAAAAACAAGAGGTGGAATTACATCTGTTGTAAAAGCCCACGAACAAGGAGAACAATGGAAAGATTATAATTGCAAGTGGATTGAAACACATATCGACACAAATATACTTATGTCCTTATGGTATCTTTTAAAAGGATATTTTGTATATATAAGCCTTTTGCCGTTTGCAAAAATAATACACATTCATCTTAGTGAACCAATTTCTGCAATAAGAAAATTGTTGTTTTTCTTTTTCGCATACCTGTTTCGTAAAAAAACAATAGTGCATTTCCACGCTTTCTCGCCCGAGACAACAATCAAAAGTAAGAAACGATGGGTGTATAAATATATATTCAGTAGAGCTAACAAGGTAATTGTACTTTCAGATTTTTGGAAGAAAGCTGTTTTAAATGCTTTTAAAATTGATAATATAGAAATTGTATATAACCCTTGCCCAAATGTTATAAGCGATAAGATTTATCCTAAACAGAAATTTATATTATATGCGGGTACAATAAACGCACGTAAGGGGTACTCCGATATGATTCGTGCATTTTCAAAGATTGCCAATAAACATAAGGACTGGAATATTATTTTTGCAGGAAATGGAGAGATTGAACAGGGCAGTGAGCTCGCAAAAGAATTAGGGATAGAAAATCAATGCAAATTCCTTGGTTGGATAAACGGAGAACAAAAGGACAGAATATTTAAAGAAGCCTCTATTTTCTGTTTGCCAAGCTATGCCGAAGGGTTTCCAATGGCGGTATTAGATGCGTGGGCATATGGCTTACCTGTAATAACCACGCCTGTTGGTGGTATTCCCGACGTTGCAAAAAATAAAAAAAATATGCTTGTGTTCACTCCTGGAGACATAAATAAACTCGCAGAATATATGGAAATACTAATATCAGATGAGGATTTGAATAAAAGAATAATAAAGGCTTCGATTGATTTTGCAAACAATGAATTCAGTTTAAAAGAGATTAACAATCAAATTGGAAATTTTTATTCCAATTTATTAAATAATAACGGCTGAAATCTTATTTTTGATGAGGTGCAATGGCTGTTCTTTGGTGAATATTGCTTTGGATGCTCTTTGAATTTTAGTGTTTTGTTTAAATGGTTAAAATGTGATGTGTGGAGATTGCGGTTGATGTTCGCAAAATTGTGGATATTTTCTTAGATTCTATGTAATTTCAGAGGCTTTAATACAACACTCGCAACCGCAAAAAAGACGGTTGCGAGTGTTGTATTTATGGTAAATTATTTGTATTTTACATCAATAAAGAGTCGGATAAAAATCTGCTATATCGAACGTATGTGAGAGAACACTTTTCATCTTTTTTGATTTATCGTCCCTTTTGGTCGTCGCGACAATCTTGTGTAAATTATATATAGCTGTCATAATTTATAAAGCTATTATTTAAAATAAGGTGCTATGCGGCGGTAGCCATCGGCATTGGGGTGAAGGCCGTCGGTAAAGAGTGATTCATCAATTTTGCCACCTTTGCCCAGAAGCTCTTTGCCCGGGTCAAGGTATTTAATATTATTCCTTCGGGCCACGCGCAATATCTCTTTGTTCAGTTTTTTTACGCGTTTCTCCATATTTCGGCGGGGCAAAATACCCATAAGTATAATCTCGGCCTCGGGGCGACGTACGGCCACTGTTTCGATGATTTTTTCTATTGCATCGGTAATATGCTTGTCGCTGTCGCTGTTAAGATTGTTTGTTCCGATTTTAACAATAATCTTATCGGCGGTAACGTGGTCGAGCTCATCGTGTTGTATGCGCCACAGAATATTTTCGGTTTTATCCCATCCGCATCCCAAATTAAGTGATTTTCCGCCGAGATCGGCCCAACTGTCGCTGCCGCGGCTGATATTACCCTCGACGCCTCCCCAATAGTGGATTATGGAATTTCCTATTATAATGCGATTGAAGTGCTCACCTTTATTACTCTCTAAAATATTGCGGTGGCGATTGTACCAATTGTAGTGCCCGTCGCGGTGCTGTGTTACGGGGATTGTGGTTCGGTGCTCGCCTTTTTCTTCATTTAATACAGTGCGTAGAATTTTTTCGTAAGCATCGGCGTATGCTACCATTCCATAGTCGGATGTGTGCACCGCTTCTACTGTTCCGTCTTGAGGCATTGCAAGCTCGTCGTATGTGAGATAATGTATATTCTCAATACCTGCATCCGAAAGTCTATCGACTGCTATTTTAAGCATTTTGTGGGCGTGTCGTTCCTTGTAGCGGCTTCTTTTTATGGCTTTTGAGTTGGGGTAGCCCAAATGGTCGGCGAGGATTATAGGCGTATGTGGCCGTGCAGTACGCAGGCGTTGAACGGCCTTTACTATTGTGTCGGGCAGAATGTCGGCGGGCATTGAGAAAGCGTTTGGCATTGCATCTATTATGTAGGCTTTGGCATCAATCTGTGCAAGAATGTCAATAACTTCGGCCTCTAACATTGCACTGCCCGAAAAACCTAAATTTACCACATTGCGCCCCATACGGCGTTGCAGAATGTTTGTCCACGCCATTCCCGGACGCGACGCACAAGCTCCGTGGCAGATTGATGTTCCATAGGCAACGATGGGACGCTGGGCGCTCAATGGCTCAAATGTGAATGTGGCATTTTCGTTTGTTCCTATGCTGAGCCACTGAACCTCGTTGTACAGTGGCAGAAAAAGCGTGTAACGATGTTCGCGTCTGTCGCCCTCGTATTCAATCCCTGTGAATTTATATGTTATAGTGTCTTTGAAGTAGTAGTTTCCGGCCAGCCATATTTCGTTGCCGTCTTTATCGCTTGTGTAAAGGTCGATGCCCGAGACGCCTGTTGCAGGCATATGCGGCATTGCGTGGCGCTCTTTCACTGTGTAGCGCACGATAATCTCATTGGCGTTGCTGCTGAAGCGTATGCACTCGCCCGCAGCGTGTCTGGAATTTGACCACACCGAACCTCGCACTCTGCTTTTTTGCGATGCAGGCAGACGCTGGTAGAACCCCTCGCGTGCTTCATCGGGCAGTGGCTGATTTTGAACAACAGGATAGGATGCTTCCTGTGGATTATGCCATTTTCTTTGTGCAAAGGTGAGTGTGGAAAATAGTGTGGCTGCAAGCAGCATAGAAAATGCTTTATTCATAATTCTTTCCTTTTGTTTATTACTTAATTGCAAATATAGCGACAAACGAGCGAGAAACACAAAGTTTACTTTAGTGTTTTTTACAGCGAGTGCAGAATATCTTCGCGGTTTACCGCAAATATTGGAAAAAAGTTCTTTAACAGCCAACAGAGTGCTTTTTTTGTTATATACATAAAATATATTCTTCACTTTTTTTGATTGTAAGAAAAAATCCTTATTTTTACTTGCGATAACCTTAAAACTTTACAGCTATGATTATCGGTGTACCAAAAGAAATCAAGAACAATGAGAATCGTGTGGGAATGACACCCTCGGGAGTTCAAGAGATGACCAAACGCGGTCATACAGTCTATGTTCAGGCTTCTGCCGGTGATAACAGCGGTTTCTGTGATGCCGCATATACAGCAGCAGGAGCAAAAATCTTGCCCACAATTGAAGAGGTATATGCCATTGCCGAAATGATTGTAAAGGTAAAAGAGCCCATTGAATGCGAATATCCGCTGGTGCGCAAGGGGCAGCTTGTATTCACCTATTTTCATTTTGCATCGAGCGAGCCTCTGACAAAAGCGATGATTGACAGCGGCGCAGTTTGTTGTGCCTATGAAACAGTAGAGCGCAACGACCGTACGTTGCCGCTGCTTGTTCCGATGTCCGAGGTTGCAGGACGTATGGCGACACAAGAAGGTTGCTATCTGCTTGAGCGCCCGCGCGGTGGAATGGGTAAATTGATTGGGGGCGTTCCCGGTGTGAAGCCCGCCCGCGTGCTTGTGATTGGCGGCGGAGTAGTGGGGACGGCTGCGGCACGTGTAGCTGCCGGAATGGGCGCCGACGTTACAATATGCGACGTGTCGTTGCCTCGTCTGGCCTATCTTACAGATGTAATGCCCAAGAATGTAAAGACGCTGATGTCGTCCGAGTACAACATACGCGAGGAGCTGAAAACAGCCGATCTTGTTGTTGGCTCGGTGCTTATTCCCGGTGCAAAAGCTCCCAAACTCGTTACTCGCGAAATGTTGGGCTTGATGCAGAAGGGCAGTGTGCTTGTGGATGTTGCCATCGACCAAGGTGGCTGCTTCGAGACCTCACGTCCGACCACCCACCAAGAGCCCACCTATTATGTCGATGGTATTCTGCATTACTGCGTTGCGAATATTCCCGGTGCAGTGCCTTGTACATCGACCCTTGCACTGACGAATGCAACACTGCCATATGCGCTTCAACTTGCCGATAAAGGGTGGCAGAAGGCTTGTGCCGACAATGTGGAGTTGCGCAAGGGGCTTAATGTGGTAGATGGAAAGGTTGTATATAAAGAGGTTGCCGAGGCGTGGGGCCTGCCTTTTGAACCTATTGAATGGTAATAATTTAAGGGGAGGGGTAATTGACCTCTTATGTAATACAAAACGATGAGGCTGCCATTTGGCAGCCTCATCGTTTTGTATTTGTTATTTATCGTTTATTGCTTTTTGAGCCACTCGATAATCTCGCTTATGCGTCCGAATGCAATACAGGTGTGCGTGTCGGCTGCACCATAATATACAGTAACTTTGTCGCCCTCACTAAGTGCTGCGCAGGGGAACACTACATTAGGAACGTCGCCGGCAAGCTCGTACGGAGCAGCAGGTGCAAGCAGATACTCCATACTGCGATAGAGCACTTTTGTAGGCTCGTCCTTGTCTAAAAGTACTGCACCCATCGAATAGCGGAATCCGTTACAGGTGGTAATTACTCCGTGGTAGAACATAAGCCATCCTTCGTCGGTGAGAATGGGCACACTGCCTGCACCAATCTTTGTGCACTGCCAAGCGCTTTGTTCAAATGGAGTAACTTTCATTACATTGCGGTGTTCGCCCCAATATTTCATATCAGGACTGTAGCTCAGATAAATATCTCCAAATGGTGTGTGCCCATTGTCGCTGGGGCGCGATAGCATTGCATATTTACCGTTTATCTTTTGGGGAAACAGTACACCGTTGCGGTTAAATGGTAGAAAAGCATTCTCGCATTGGAAAAACTCTTTAAAGTCGAATGTGTAGCCGATGCCTATTGTGGGGCCATGGTAACCGTTGCACCAAGTAATCCAATAGCGATCCTCGAGCCACGTTACACGCGGGTCATATTTGTAGTCGCTCTCAATCATTTCGGTGTTTCCGGCCTTGAATATGATGGGTTCATTGTTAATCTCCCAATTTATTCCATCTTTTGAGAATCCTGCGAATATATTCATCTGCACGCGTTTGTTGTCGCAGCGGAAGACACCTGCGAATCCATCGCCGAAGGGTACAACGGCGCTGTTGAATATGCTGTTCGACGAGGGGATACTGTAACGGTCTATTACCGGATTCTCGCTGTAACGCCACATAATGTCGGTACAACCTTCGGGGCGCTCTTGCCAAGGAATGTTTCTTGCCATAATTATTATAGTTTATATAAAAGGTTAGTTATTTAGGGGCAGTTTAAGAATATGTTTGAATTTCTGAAAAAAGTTTCCCTATATTGGAAAGCCTGTTTTGTTAGTTTTTTTATATTCAAAATACAGTTTTCTTATTCTTAGCCGTTGCCGATTAAATTGTTCGACAGGGGTTACTGAATCTCTTCTTTCTTCTCTTCGCGGAAAGGTACGAACCACGTTATAAGGAATGCCGGTATTGTCGCAAAAAGCACAAATACAAAGAAAGGCTCGAATCCGCCGGGCTTGTCAAACCACAGCCCTAATTTCTCGCAGAGCCATCCGCTGAGCATACCCGGGAGCATTACTCCCAAATTCATTATGCCCGATGCAAAAGCATAATGTGCCATTTGACTTTTGCCGGGTGCTACTTGTTGCATCATAAACAGTGTAAGACCCACAAAACCGAATCCGTAACCAAAATACTCAAAAACAATACCACTGCATATGAGCCAACCTTCTGTGGGTTGATATATTGCGAACAACGTGTAAACAAGGAAAGGAATGTTGAAAATGCAACACAGATGGAAAAGCGATTTGCGTAGTCCTAACCATTTTATATAGTAACCGGCCAATATTGAACCTAAAACAAAAGCAATTGCTCCGTATGTTCCATAGTACAGACCAATGGTCTCTACGTCCAGCCCTAATCCACCGTCGGCACGCGAGGCTTTAAGAAACAGGGGAACAATTTTCATTACAAAGCCCTCGGCAAAGCGGTATAAAATTATGAAGGCTATATAATATACAATGTTTTTCTTGCGGAAAAAGTCGATAAGCACATCTGCAAGCTCTTTGCCCACTTCCGAGGCGCTGCGGTTGCCATCCTTGCTCTTGCCACCTGTTGGAAGCATAAACAAATGATAGACGGCTAAAAGTATCATTATTGCACCTAATAAGCCAATGATTATCATCCAAGCTCTGACATTGGCGCTGTGAGTGTCGAGCCCGCCGTCGGTGAAACTCTTTATCAACAATCCTGCTAAATATACAAGGCCTCCTGTCGCAACAATCTTTGCAATGTTGTAGAATGCACCTTGCCAACCGATATATTGTGCCTGTTGCTTCTCGTCGAGCTCACTCATATATACGCCGTCGCAGGCAATGTCGTGTGTGGCACCGCTGAAACCAATTATGGCAAGAAGTCCTATTGCTATGCTGAAAAAATTGGGCAGCCCCAGCGACAAGGCGACAAGAGTGAATGTTATACCTGTTACAAACTGTGTGGCAAGTACCCAAAATTTTTTTGTCTTGAAAAGCTCAAGGAACGGACTCCACAAAGGCTTAAGTGTGTAAGGAAGCAGAATTAAAGATGTCCAAAATGTTATAAGTGTCTTGTCAACTCCTAATCCTTCAAACATAAGGACTGTTACCATATTAAGAACTACAAAGGGAAGCCCCATTGCAAAGTAGGCCGTTGGCACCCAACTTATGGGGTTACGCTTGTTTTTGTCGTTTGTTTGAGACATTGTACGAATAATTTGTATTGTTTTTGTGTATATGCGCAAATGTAGCACAAGAGGGGCAAAATGCAAAATGATTGTACGATTTTTTATTTGCTGCTGCGAAAAAGTGGTACAGTTTCGCGAACAATCCGAAGAATGCAGGAAACTTCTTGCTTTTATATTTCGGAATTGTTGAATTTATTGCTTATCTTCGCAAATTATAACCATTGAAGATAATAAAACTTTATACTATGAAATTGTTTGTAAAATCTCTTTTGCTGTGCTTTGTTGCAGCATTTGTTGTTGCGTGCGATGGACAGAGCAGCGACGAGGGTAAGGGTGAATTTGGTATCAGGCAACTCAATGAGGATAGTCCCGATTGCGACCAATATGTGCTCATTGAGACTAATCGCGGTAATATAAAACTTTTGCTTTATAAAGAGACGCCTCTTCACCGTAAAAACTTTGTAAATCTTGTGAAAAACAAATTTTATGACGGGCAACTGTTTTTCCGCATAAAAAAGAATTTTATGATTCAGGCGGGCGACCCCACAACGCGTGGCGCAAAGAAGGGCGAGCGATTGGGTGCAACAGAGGTAAGCTATAAAATTCCGGCCGAGATTGACCCTACACGCTTTTGGCACAAATACGGTGCTCTGTCGGCAGCCAGCCTTAATCCGGCGGTAGAGTCGTCGGGCTGTCAATTCTATATAATCACAGGTAATAAAGTTAAGGATAAGCATCTTAACGAGCACGAGATTAAATTTAACAAGACACTGCGTCGTCAGATGTACGAGAAGCTGCAAGCTCCCTATAAGGATACAATTGCCAAGCTGCACAGCGAGGCTCAACGCAGTGATAAAAAGAAGCGCGAGTTTCAGAAATTGTTTAAATTTTTCAGCGAAAAGACCGACTCGGCTATGCAGGGAAAAGGCTTTAAATTCAGTGCCGAGCAGCGTAAACACTACAAAGAGGTTGGCGGTGCTTTCCACCTCGACGGCTACTATACAGTCTTTGGCGAGGTGCTTGAGGGAATGGACATTGTCGAGGCAATATCCGTTGAGCCTTATGATGCTTACGACCGTCCCGTGAACGATGTTATTATACACCGAATCACCCTGATTGACGATGAAAATAAACCGACTGAGGCTCAGTAACGGACTGCGCATAGTGCACGCTTGCGACGATACACTGCAAATGGTGTATGTAAACGTGCTCTATGGAGTGGGCGCTCGCAATGAGCAGTATGAATATACGGGAATTGCACATCTGTTCGAGCATCTTATGTTCGAGGGGACGCCTCTCGTTCCATCGTTTGACGAACCGCTGGAAAGAGCCGGTGGCGAGAATAATGCTTATACCAATAACGATATTACAAACTATTATATATCGCTGCCCCGACAGAATGCCGAGCTTGCTTTTTGGATGGAGAGCGACCGTATGTGCAATATCGAGCTCACCGATGATAGTGTGGCTGTGCAGCGTCAGGTGGTTATTGAGGAGTTTAAACAAGAACATCTTAATCGTCCCTATGGCGACGTTAGTATGCTGTTGCGTCCAATGGCCTTTAAGCACCATCCTTATCGTTGGTCAACAATCGGGCGCAAGCCTTCGCACATAGCGCGTGTTCCCGTAGATGTTTTGCGCGAGTTTTACAGTCGTTACTATGCTCCCGACAATGCTATTCTTGCCGTTGTGGGGAATATCTCTTTTGAGCAGGTGGTCGAGTGGAGCGAAAAGTGGTTCGGCGCAATTCCAGCAAAGAATTATTTGTCCCCCAACCTTCCTGTCGAGCCGCGACAGTTGCGTCAACGTCGCAAGACGGTCTATCGCAATGTCCCGCAAGATGCACTCTATATGGTGTTTCGTATGGGTGGGCGTTGCGACGCCGATTTTTTTCCCTGCGACGTAATCTCGGACATTCTCTCGAACGGTTATTCGGGCAGGCTTATGGCACGGCTCGTGCGCCGGGATAAGTTTTTTACAAAGATTGATGCTTTTGTGTCGGACAGTATCGACCCGGGGCTGTTTTCTATCTACGCTCGTGTGGCCGATGGTGTCTCGATTGAGCAGGCCGAAGAGGCTTTGTGGCGCGAACTTGAACTTTTGAAGTGCGAGCTTGTACCTGAGGACGAGATTGAGAAAGTGCGTAACCGATTCGAGAGTGAGCATATTTTCCGCAATCTCAGCGGCGAGAATCTCGCAGGCAATCTGGCTGTTGCCGAGTGGCGCGGTGCTGCCGAGGAACTTTTTACCGAGGTTGATTCGTATCGCAGGGTTACTCCCGTGCAGGTGCGCAGTGCTGCACGCGAGCTTTTCCGCAAAGGCAATAGTTGTGTGCTGCACTATCTTAGAAAGCATTAGCTCTTTCTTTAACCGATTTTAGAAGAATTGTCTGTTTGGCTGTTTTTTATAAATCAAACAGTTTTAAAGTTACTGCCTGTTTTTAACAATTATGAACGAGAAAAGTAAACGTCTGTTGTCGCTCGATGCTTTGCGCGGCTTTGATATGTTCTTTATTATGGGTGGCGAGGCTCTTGTGATTGCTCTGTCGGCTTTCTTGCCCGGAAGTGCGGCTGCATTTGTCGGCGAGCAGATGGGGCACAAAGCGTGGCACGGTCTTGCGGCCTATGACCTAATCTTTCCGCTGTTTCTGTTCTTGGCGGGTGTGTCGTTGCCCTTTTCGCTGTCGAAGCAATTTTCTTGTGGCAAGAGCAAAAAGATGATTGCGCTCAGGATTCTGCGTCGTGCATTGTTGCTTGTACTTTTGGGTATATTATATAATGGCTTTTTGTCGCTCGATTTTGAGAATATGCGTTTTGCGAGTGTGCTTGGGCGCATCGGCTCGGCTTGGGCTGTTGCTTCGCTCATATATCTCTATGCGGGCAGGCGTGTTGCAGCTGTTGTGTCGCTGATGCTTCTTTTGGGCTATTGGGCGCTGCTGGCACTTGTGAAGGCGCCCGACGCTGCGGCTTCGGCCTCGGTGTTTTCTATGGAGGGGTCTATTGTGGGTTATGTCGATAGGATGCTTCTGCCGGGTGTGCTGCACGTGGGCGTGCACGACCCTGAAGGGTTGCTCTCGACACTGCCTGCGGTGGTAACTGCTATGATTGGAATTTTTACGGGCGATTTTGTGCGCAGCGGCTCGTTTACGGAATTTAAAAAGGTAGCTGTTATGTTTGCTGTTGCAGCGGCTATGCTCGCTGTGGGGTATCTGTGGGGCGAGTTTTTCCCTATTAACAAAAATCTGTGGACAAGCTCTTTTGTCTGCTGTGCTGCGGGATACTCTCTGTTGCTCTTTGCACTCTTTTATCTTGTTATTGATGTGCTTGGCTTTAGAAAATGGGCTTTATTCTTTTCGGTGATTGGTGTCAATTCAATTACAATTTATCTTGCAAGGCAGTTCCTCGATTTTAATAAACCTGTTGAGACGCTCTTTGGTGGAGTGCTGGCTTTGTTGCCTCAACAGTTTTATGCTGTGGGCTATTGGGGTTGTTACGTCGCAATCTGTTGGTTGTTTTTGTACTTCCTTTATCGCAACAAATTTTTTTTAAAGGTATAGAACGGCGCTTTTCTTATTTCTCTTTCTCGAAACTTTGCCACAGACGGTCGTTGGGAACGGGTGCTGTGATGCTGATGAGGCTCTTTGATACGGGGTGGATAAACTCGACACTGCGGGCGTGTAGCGAGATGCTGCCGTCGGGGTTCGAGCGCTTGCTACCGTATTTAAGGTCGCCTTTTATGGGGCAGCCCATCGCCGATAACTGACAGCGTATCTGATGGTGGCGTCCTGTTTTCAGCTCCACCTCGATGAGTGTGTAATTGTCCGATTGTGCTATTGTGCGGTAGTTCAACAGTGCCTGTTTGCTCCCTTTTACCTCTTTGGGATAGACGAAACTTTTGTTGCGTGCCTCGTTGCGCACTATCCAACCGCTGAGCTCGGCCGCAGGTTGTGTGGGGCGCTCTTTGCTTATTGCCCAGTAGATTTTTTTTACTGCTCCTGTGCGGAACATCTCGTTCAGTCGCTCAAGAGCCTTGCTTGTCTTTGCAAATACAACAATGCCGCTCACCGGGCGGTCGAGGCGGTGGGGCAGCCCCACAAATACATTGCCGGGCTTGTTGTATTTTTCTTTCAGGTATTTCTTCAGTGTGTCGCACAACGACTCGTCGCCGGTCTTGTCGCCCTGTACAATCTCGCCTGCTGCCTTGTTGATGATAATTATGTGATTGTCCTCGTATAGTACCGTCATTCTTCGTCAACTTTTGTCCCAAGAGCATTAAGAATAACCTTCTCGGTGAAACTGTTCATAAATTTGTCGTCGGTGTGTTTGCTCACAATGCCGTTGATGTAGGGAATCTCAATACCTTTGAGGCAGAAATGCAGGAAGCGCGCGGCAAGGTCGGGGCTCTCGACGTTGAAGATGCCCATCATTTTCCCCTCGGCGATTATCGAGCGGAAAAGCGCAATCTCTTTTGAGTCAAACTCGCGGCGCAGATGCTCTATAATCCAAGCATTGTTGAAATACTCGTTGCTCAGTCGGCTGTTACGTCTGATGACGCTGCGTGTGGCGTGCAGACGAACAAAAATCAACTTGATGATTTTCTTGTGTGGCGGGAGGGCCGATGCGGCAACTTTTGTTATTGCCGATGAAATCTTCTTTACCTCCATCTCAATAGAAGCCTCTAATAACTCCTCTTTGCTCTGAAAATAGGTATATACGGTGCGGCGGCTGCGCTTGGCCTCGGCAGCAATGTCGCTCATTGTTATATTTTCTATTCCTTTCTGTGCAAAAAGTTTACGAGCTACTTTTATTAGTTGTTCTCTTGTATCGACTGT
The DNA here is from genome assembly GCA_964470845.1 of uncultured Bacteroidaceae bacterium. Lineage (GTDB taxonomy): Bacteria > Bacteroidota > Bacteroidia > Bacteroidales > Bacteroidaceae > HGM04593. The sequence continues at coordinate 24,264 of CAYYEL010000032.1, forward strand.
TGACATACGAACTTTGATATTTTGCTGCGAAATTAGTTGTTTTTACACACTTGTGCAATTGTAGTAGGGTGAAAAAAGGTTAAATAATGGGATTTTTATGACAATTGTCTAAAAAGCCATTTAATTTTATGGCGGAATTGTTTGAGAAATGTTTTAGAGTATTTTTGCAGGGAGTAACGAGCTATTCTCAAAAGATAAGAAAGAGAGGATGTTTAAAATTAACTCAAAGAAGCCGAAATAAAAGCGCTAAAATAGAGAACTTTCCCAATAAAATTCAAGCAACTTCAAAAATTTTTGCTGAAACATTTGGTGGTTTAGAAAATATGCCTTACCTTTGCATCAGTTTTAAAAACCGCATCGCGGGGTGGAGCAGTGGTAGCTCGTTGGGCTCATAA
>CAYYEL010000033.1:0-24583 GCA_964470845.1 uncultured Bacteroidaceae bacterium
GACTCGAACCTTGAATGACAGGACCAGAATCTGTAGTGTTACCATTACACCATCGCCCAATTCCTAAATGCGATGCAAAGATAGGTATTTTTTCTTACATACAAACAAAAAAAAGATTTTTTTTCATAAAAAAGATAAAAAATACAACAATACTACGCGAAATGAGGATAAATCTGCCTATCTTCGCAAAAAATTTAAGAAAGCCAAGAAAAGAATACAATATAAAAACAAGAAATAACACAATATGCCAAGGAAAAATTTAACCACCGACGAGCTTATAAAGTACATAATCGACGCAATACAAGAGAAAAAAGGAAAAAACATTGTAGTTGCCAATCTCACAGGATTGGGCAGCTCCATCTGCGACTATTTTGTAATATGCCAAGGAAACTCACCTACACAAGTGAGCGCAATCACCGACTCGATATGGGACGACCTTACCGAGAAATGCGGTTACAAGCCCTTTGCCGTTGACGGACAGCGCAACGCACAATGGGTAGCAATGGACTATGGCGAAGTATTAGTACACATATTCCTGCCCGATGTACGCACATTCTACGACATTGAGCACCTGTGGGCAGATGCCAAACTAACAGAAATTCCCGATCTTGACTAATCATTTATGGCAGAGAATAACAAAAAAAACAAAATACCCCGAATAAACTTCACTTGGTTCTATTTAATAGCAGGTGCAGGCCTTATCGCTATGTACCTATTCGGGGACAATATGAGCAATATGAGCAAAGAGGCCACATACTCCGAGCTCACACAGTATATTTCCAAAGGCTACGTCAACGAGCTTATTGTATTCGACGACAACGAGGTTGAAGCATACATAATCCCCGACTCGGCCATAAATATTTTTGAGCGCGCACCCCAGAAAAGCAATGAGCGTCCGATGCTGCTCACACGCATAGGCTCGGTCGAAAAATTCGAGGAGTTTATCGACCAACAAAAAGCCGAGGGACATTTCACAGGCAACGTACGTTACAAAGAGAAGCCCCAATATTGGAACGGCTTCCTCATCAACATACTACCACTGATATTCTTTATAGGAATATGGATATTCCTAATGCGTCGTATGAGTGGCGGTGGCGCAGGCGGCGGCGGAGTATTCAATGTCGGAAAATCGCAAGCCAAGCTCTTTGAGAAAGACGACAAGAACCGAATAACCTTCAAGGACGTAGCCGGACAAGAAGGAGCCAAGCAAGAGGTACAAGAAATTGTCGATTTTCTGCGCAGCCCCAAGCGTTACACCGACCTTGGCGGTAAAATACCCAAAGGAGCACTGTTAGTGGGCCCTCCGGGAACAGGAAAAACCCTGCTGGCCAAGGCTGTGGCAGGCGAGGCCGACGTACCCTTCTTCTCGCTCTCGGGCTCGGACTTTGTCGAAATGTTCGTAGGTGTGGGTGCATCGCGTGTACGCGACCTTTTCAGACAAGCCAAAGAGAAAGCCCCCTGCATAATATTCATCGACGAGATTGACGCAGTGGGACGCGCTCGCGGCAAAAATCCCGCAATGGGCGGCAACGACGAGCGCGAGAACACCCTGAACCAACTACTCACCGAAATGGACGGATTCGGCACAAACAGCGGCATCATAGTGATGGCAGCAACCAACCGCGCCGACATTCTCGACAAAGCCCTGCTGCGTGCAGGCCGCTTCGACCGTCAGATACACGTTGACCTGCCCGACCTTAACGAGCGCAAAGAGGTGTTTATGGTACACCTGCGTCCGCTGAAGCTCGACGCATCGGTTGATGTAGATATTCTTGCACGACAGACACCCGGATTCTCGGGCGCCGACATTGCCAATGTGTGCAACGAAGCAGCCCTCATCGCTGCACGACAAAAGAAAAGTGCCGTCGATAAGCAAGATTTTCTCGATGCAGTCGATCGCATAATAGGCGGCCTTGAGAAAAAGACAAAAGTAATGACCAACAAAGAGAAAGAGACAATAGCCCTGCACGAGGCGGGCCACGCCACCCTATCGTGGTTCCTCGAACACGCCAACCCCCTGATAAAGGTAACAATCGTCCCTCGAGGACGTGCATTGGGCGCAGCGTGGTATATGCCCGAGGAGCGTCAGATAACCACAAAAGAACAGATGCTCGACGAAATGTGCGCCATTCTTGGCGGCCGCGCAGCCGAAGAGTTGTTCGTGGGACACATCTCGACAGGAGCAATGAACGACCTTGAGCGTGTAACCAAACAGGCCTATGCAATGATAGCCTACGCAGGAATGAGCGACAAACTGCCCAACCTGTGCTACTACAACAACAGCGAATACTCGTTCCAGCGCCCATATAGCGAGCGCACCGCCGAGCTCATAGACAACGAAGTAAAAGAGCTCATTAACGAACAATATGCACGCGCCAAGCACATACTCACCGAGCACAGCGAGGGACACGCACAGCTTGCCCGTCTGCTCATTGAGCGCGAAGTAATCTTCGCCGAGGATGTTGAGAAAATATTCGGAAAGCGTCCGTGGTCGTCGCGCAGCGAAGAGATTTTCGCAGGCAACGACAAAAGCAAAGAGAGCACAAACGAAAATATTGCAAACGAATAAGAAGCTGTTTAAATTTATATCGTTAAGTTTTTTATAGAGCAAAAAACAATAAAACAGACATTTTTGAATATAAAAAAAGCAACGAAATAGCGGCTTTCAAGATAAACTTTTTTAGAAATTTAAACAGCTTCCAAAAACATAAAACTATGAAATCACTTATCGTACGCGGTGTAACAGGCATCGTATTTGTGGGAGTGCTTATAGCAGCAATGCTATACGGCAGCATTTCGTTTGGCATATTGTTTGCCATTGTATCGGGACTGGCTGTGAATGAATTTTGCAACCTCATCCACCAATACAGAAAGACCACATTCAGCACATTATTGGCAACTATGGGCGGAATGTACCTGTTCTTTATTCTGTTTGCATTCAACAATCTTGAGTTTGAAAAGCCGATTGCCCTATTAGTGCCCTATATTGGATTGAATGTATATATATTTGTACGCGAGCTCTACCGCAAAAAAGGTGGCGCACTCGACAATATGGCCTATTTTGTCCTGTCGCAGATATACGCCGCACTACCTTTTGCAATGCTCAACATATTGGCAACATACAGCGGCACATATTCATTTGTGCTGCCCCTTGCAATATTCATATTCCTATGGAGCAACGACACAGGCGCCTACTGTGTGGGCAGTATGATTGGCAAGCATAAGATGTTTGAGCGCATATCGCCTAAAAAATCGTGGGAAGGCTTTGTAGGAGGCGCTGTAACAGCAATTATAGCAGGATACGTAATGTCGCTCTTTTTTGACACGCTGAACACGTGGCAATGGATGGCAATGGCAGCAACAACTGTTGCCGCAGGTACATTGGGCGACCTTATAGAGTCGTGTATGAAACGCGAAATGAAGATAAAGGATTCGGGCAATATTCTGCCCGGGCACGGAGGCATCCTCGACCGTTTCGACAGTTGTATTCTCGCTGTTCCCTGTGTGGTAATACTTTTGTATTTGTTATAAAATAGCATAGATAAAGAATAAAGCCGAGGCACAGCCTCGGCTTTATTCTTTATCTATGTATTCGGCTCTATCGGGCGAATTACTTACCCTTCGATTGCAACAGCCCGAGCATAATATCGGCTGCACGCTCCGAAGCACCGGCCTCGCCCAGAATTTTAATCATTCTATCGTACTGTTGCAACATCTGCACCCGTTGCACACTGTCCGAGGGCAATAATTGTCCAATCTCGTCGGTAACATTCCCGGGGCTCATATCGGCAGCCACAAGCTCGCGCACCACCTCCTTACCGGCTATCAGATTAACAAGCGACACGAATTTCACTTTCAGAAAATGTTTCTTGAGCCACGAATAAAGCCCTGCCATAGGAGTGGCATAGCACACAACCTGTGGCACACGGAAAAGCGCCGTCTCAAGGGTAGCCGTCCCCGATGTTACCAGTGCCGCGTGCGAATGCTTGAGCAGAGGATAGGTGCTGCCATAGAGTATGCGTGCGCCGTCGGTAAGATAAGGAGCATAAAAATCCTTGTCGATGCCCGGAGCGCCGGCCACCACCGGCTGATATTCGGGGTAGTTTTTCATCGCCTGTAACATCATCGGCAGATTGGCTTTAATCTCTTGCTTGCGGCTACCCGCCAAAAGAGCCACAATGGGCTTTTGTGGCAGATTATTGGTCGTTCTAAACTCGTCTATTGTTCCATTATCCGATTTTAGGAAAGCATCGACAGCATCGACACAAGGATTGCCGATGTAGTGAATATTATAGCTGTGCCCTGCAAAAAAATCCACCTCGAATGGGAGTATCGAAAAAAGCTCGTCAACGTCGCGCTTGATATTCTTAATGCGGTACTCTTTCCACGCCCATATTTTGGGCGAGATATAATAATAGACAGGGATTCTACTGTTTTTATGAATATATTCGGCAATCGAGAGGTTAAAGCCCGGATAATCGACAAGGATAAGCACGTCGGGCTCCCAAGCAAGAATATCGCGCTTGCAACGGCTCATATTGCTGAATATTGTCCTAAGGTGCATCAACACGGGGATAAAGCCCATATAGGCAAGCTCGCGGTAGTGCTTTACACGATGGCCGCCCACGGCCGACATAAGGTCGCCGCCGAAGAACCGAAACTCGGCAGCCTCATCGACCTTTTTTATTGCCTTCATCAAATTAGATGCGTGCAGATCGCCCGAGGCCTCGCCCACTATAAGATAGTATTTCATAATTCCCAATTTTTCATTTCGTCCAACAGACTATAATCGGTGAGGTCGATGCGCGTGGGGGTTATTGCCACAAAATTATTATCGAGCGCCACCCTGTCGGTGTCGGCATCCTGCTCGTGGCACTCGAAACTGCCCGTCAACCAATACCAACGTCCTCCACGCGGATGCTCGTGAGCCTGCCACTCGTTGACCCACTGCCCCGAGGCCTGACGGCAGATTTTCACCCCCGCATACTCTTTTGTATCGGGAAAATTCACATTCAGACAACTACCCTGCGGCAATCCCCGACGAAGAACCTGTGCCACGACAGTGCGAATATAGGGCACTGTGGCCGAAAAATCGGCGTCGGCATCGTGCGAGCACAACGAAAATGCTATCGAAGGAACATTCTTCATACACCCCTCAATAACAACACCCATAGTGCCCGAGTAGTGAGCATTAACCGCCGAATTATCGCCGTGGTTTATTCCACCCACGACAAGCGACGGACGGCCGGGGAGCACTGCGTCGAAAGCAACCTTCACACAGTCGCACGGCGTACCCGTACAAGCATACACTGTGAGGCCGGCCTCTTCGCTCACCTTCCACACATTTATGGGCACCTCACTTGTAATCGCACATCCCTTGCCCGAGCGTCCCGTATGAGGCGCAACTACCACAACATCGCCAAACTCCATAAGCACACGCATAAGCACATTTATACCTTTGGCGCTGTATCCATCGTCGTTCGAGACAAGGATTAAAGGTCTTTCTTTGCTCATAATTTTATTATATCTAAATTTTGTGCGAAGATAGAAAAAAATATCCATAATAGAGACAGCAGAAACTCTTATTCAACAAAAGATAAATAGAATTTATAATCGACAGCAGAAATCACAAACACGCACATTCCGCCTCGTTTGCAAAATATTGAAACAAGATTAGTTATCCGCATTCGACAAAAATAAACAACGCTCTTTGTATATAAGAAACAGATTTTTATCTACCCACTTGCACAACTTTCACCCGATTATTTGTATAATTTGTCTTATTTACTTAAATTTACGACGGAATTAACAAATTGCCCGTTTTATGGGCTCAAGCATCAAGAAAAACAATAATAAAAAAAATAACACAAAGGTATTATGAAAAGACTACTAATCTTAACCGTTGTACTGCTCGCCATTGCAAGCTGCACACAAAAGAGAAGCACACTCCCCGACATCAGCCCCAAGCCTCAGAGCATTGAGTGGGGAACACAAAAAGCCTTTAACAAGGTTACAAGTTTCAAACTCAACGGAGCCGACAACGCCGACACCGACGCTATCAATCTATTAAAGAAACACTTCGACACAAACGGTGGCGATGTGCAAATAACCATCGGCGAGCGTGGCGACAACGCTGTTGAAGAATACCAAGCACTTATTCCACAAAAAAGCGAGGGTTACTATCTGAGCATCGAAGGTCCCAAGGTTGTAATTGCCGGTAACGACGAGCGCGGAACATACTACGGCGTACAAACATTCCTGCAAATAGCCTCGCAGCCCCAAGTGATGAATGTAACAGTTACCGACTACCCCAGCATAAGCGAGCGCGGCCTTGTCGAGGGCTACTACGGCAACCCTTACAGCGAGAGCGACCGTATGAATCTGTTCGAGTTCTTCGGCCGTCAGAAGATGAACGTATATATCTACGGCCCCAAGGACGACGTCTATCACAAACAACTGTGGCGCAAGCCCTACCCCGCCGAGCAAGGCAAGAAAATAGCCGAGTATGCAGCAGCAGCCAAGGCACACAAGGTAGATTTTATCTGGGCTATCCACCCGGGCGTCGATATTAAATGGAACAAGGCCGACAGCGTAAACATTGTAAATAAGCTAAAATTGATGTACGACCTCGGCATACGCACATTTGCAGTCTTTTTCGACGACATTTGGGGCGAAGGCACAAAAGCCGACAAACAGGCCGGCCTTATGAATTACATTGTCGAAGAGCTTAACAAAGAATACAGCGACATCAACCCACTTATCATCTGCCCCACACAATACAACAAAGGCTGGACAAGCGGCGACTATCTGAAAACCTTGGGCACACAAATGGACAAGAGCGTCCGCATTATGTGGACAGGAAACAGCGTAGTCGATATGATTGAAATGGATGATATGCAGTGGATTAACGAGCAAATAAACCGCAAGGCCTACATTTGGCTCAACTACCCTGTTACCGACTATTGCATCAACCGTCTGCTGATGGGCCCAACGTGGGGTAACGGCCTCGACATTGCCGAGACACTCGGAGGCTTTACATCGAACCCAATGGAGTATGCAATGGCCTCGAAACTATCTCTCTTCAGCATAGGAGACTACTGCTGGAATATGGAGGGCTACGATGCAAACGCATCATGGGAGCAAGCCATCGACTATTTGATGCCACGCAACCGCGAGGCGTTCCACTTCTTCTGCGAGAACAACGTCGATCTTGGCTCTACGGTACACGGACTGCGTCGCACCGACGAATCGCCCGAATTTGTAAAGGTTAAAGCCGTTTACGACAGCAAGATAGCCGCAAAAGACACCGTAGCAGCAATTGCCGTTATGCGCGAGCAAATGAACAAATTTATAAACGTGGCAAAGAGCCTGCAAACAACCGACGAAGCACCCGAGCTAATTGCCGAGATTAAACCGTGGCTCATCTGTATGCAATATGTAGGCGAGCGCGGCAACCTTCTTATGGATATGCTAGCTGCACTAAAAGAGAACAACCCCGAAGCCTTTGTCAACAACTATCTTAAATACAAAGAGCTGACCGCAGCACAAGAGAAACTGCGTTCACGCGACTTTGAAGGCACACTCAAATGGGCAAAGCCCGAGGTTGCTATGGTACACGTAGCACCCTACCTCAAGAGCACCGTAGCCACACTCATCAACATATACAAGAGCCGCTTCGACTATCGCATCGACATATTCCCCGCACAAGAGGTCGAGAATGGTACATACTTTATCAAATACAACGGACAGTATCTTACCAACAGCACACCCAATGTAGAGCGCAGCGTGCCCCAATTTGTTGACAAACGCGACGATGTTCGTCCACAGCGTCAAGAGTGGCACATCTCACTCGACCCCGAAACCGGACGCTACAAGATTATCAATGCCGAGGACAGCCGCTACCTTAACGAATATGCACGCTTCAGCGCAGGCAGCAGCAACCCCTACGATGCTGTATGGCACACATACAACATACAGCGTTTGGCCAACGGAAAATACTGCATACAAAATGCAGGCAACGCAGGCAACAAATTCTGGACAGTAAACGATGGGCATATTGAGCAGAGCAGCAGCAACAAGATGACCCCCGAGCAGTTCATCTTCGACCTTGAGCCCATAAACAACGCCAAGGAGCAGGCTTTTGTTGACGACGAAAAGGCCGTTTATTACATAAAGAGCGGCGACTACTACCTCACAAACAACGGCGCAGACCCCACCTTTGTCAAAGTTGACAACCTCGACAAAACAAACGAGTGGAAGTTGACAAAAGACCCCGATGGAATGAACTACTACAAGCTCACAAGCAACGCCGACGGTCGCTACGTCAACGAGTATGGAAAATTCGGCAAGAACAAATACCTTGCATCGTGGAACACATACCTCATACTGACAATGGATGGAAAATACCTGATACAGACAACACAAAACTCGGGCACACACTTCTGGAACAGAGAGGGTGCAAATATCATTCAAGACAACAGCCTGTCGCCTTCGACAGCCTATGTATTCGAGATTATAAAGAAATATAAAAAGTAACAACCGTCCGAGGTACAATATCTTTACACATTATAGCAGCACAGAACATTCTGTGCTGCTATAATATTACAATACACACAGACCCTTCCAAGCAGCCAAAAGAAAGAGAATTAACCATTTACAAGCAAAAATCCACAATATAAAGAGCATAAAAAGTCCCATACTCGCGTAGTTGTTGATAAGTTAACAAAAAATAAGAGTATAGTATCTGTTTTTTTCCTTACCTTTGCAATAGAATTGCGCAAGCACAAAAACAAATAAAAAACGAATTGTAGCAGTATCGGCATTGAAAGAGAGAGGCTGATGAATATCCACAGCACAGAAAAGAGAAAAAGAGCCCGACACTGCCGTATCGTTATACAACTACATAAGATTTAAAAATATGGGAAAAGTAATAGCATTAGCCAACCAAAAAGGAGGAGTAGGTAAGACAACAACAGCAATCAATCTTGCTGCATCACTTGCCACATACGAGAAAAAAGTGCTGGTAATTGATGCCGACCCGCAGGCTAACGCCTCATCGGGTCTTGGAATAGACATACGCGAGATTCAAAGTTCAATATACGAATGCCTTATCAATAAATCGGCACCCACCGAAGCAATACACAGCACCTGCATCGAAGGGCTCGATATTATCCCCTCGCACATCGACCTTGTAGGCGCCGAGATTGAGATGCTCGACCTGCCCAACCGCGAAAAAATTATGCGTGAGGCATTAGCCCCCCTAAAAGAAAAGTACGACTATATATTGATTGACTGCTCGCCCTCGCTGGGCCTTATAACAGTAAACTCGCTCACCGCTGCCGACTCAGTGATAATACCCGTCCAGTGCGAATATTTTGCACTTGAAGGTATCAGCAAACTATTGAATACAATAAAGATAATAAAATCGAACCTAAACCCCAAACTCGATATTGAGGGCTTTCTGCTGACAATGTTCAACTCGCGTCTGCGCTTGAGCAATCAAGTATATAACGAGGTAAAAAAACACTTCCGCGAACTTGTATTTGAGACAGTAATTCTACGCAACACACGTTTGGGCGAGGCACCGAGTATGGGAATCCCCGTAATTTTGTACGACGCCGACTCGACAGGCGCTAAGAATTATCTTTCACTTGCACAGGAGATTATCAATCGCAAATAATAAAAAACAGACAATATGGCACCCAATAAGAAATTCACACTTGGACGAGGCCTCGATGCACTAATCTCAACCGAAACAGTGCGCACATCGGGTTCATCGTCAATAGGCGAAATTGAAATAACACAAATTGAGGCCAACCCCAACCAGCCCCGCCGCGAATTTGACGAAGAATCGCTGCGCGAGCTTGCCGACTCAATAGCCGAGCTTGGCATTATACAACCCATCACCCTACGCAAAGTAGGCGACGAAAAATATCAGATTATTGCCGGCGAACGCCGTTTCCGCGCCTCGCAGATAGCAGGCAAAAGCACTATTCCGGCCTACATTCTCGAAGCAAGCGACGAGAACACAATGGAAATGGCACTTACCGAAAACATTCAGCGCGAGGACTTGAATGCAATGGAAATTGCCCTCGCCTATCAACAATTGATAGAGCAGCACAACCTATCGCAAGAACAACTGAGCAAACGAGTGGGCAAAGGACGCGCAACAATTGCCAATTTCCTGCGTCTATTGCGTCTGCCGGCAGCCATACAGATGGCACTCAAGGACAAAAGCATTGATATGGGGCACGCACGCGCCCTGCTCGCACTCGAAAATCCCGCACTGCAAATAGCAATGTTCAAAGAGATACAGCAAAAAGGCTACTCGGTGCGACAGGTCGAGGAGCTTGTCCGCGAAAAGAAAAACAGCCAACAAGAGACCGCCACCGACAACAGCCCTGCAAAAGAGAATACAAACAACAAGCAGAGCATCGAGTTTCACCAATTAAAGCGACAACTCACACAATTCTTCCAGACACCGGTGCAACTCACCTGCAACACAAAAGGAACAGGAAAAATAAGCATAAAATTCAAGAACGAACAAGAGCTCGAACGCATTATAGCCATATTCGACAAACTAAACCAACAATAATGAGGCAGTTGAAACAGATACTATCGGTAGCTGTGTGGTTGTTGCTATTTACAACAACAAATGCTGCGGCCCAAACAAACGACAGCAAAGAGATAACACACACCGACTCACTCGTAGCCGTTACAATGAGACAAGACTCATTGCTCATAAACGACGCATACAACGAGGCCGCAATAACCATTGCCACCTCGGACAGCAGCCGCGTATCTATGAAACGCAATCTACAAGCAACCGAGCCGCTGAAGCCCCGCTTTGTCCCCGACCCACAAAAAGCAACGTGGCTGGCAGTTGTATTTCCCGGTGCCGGACAAATATACAACCGCAAGTACTGGAAACTCCCCATCGTCTATGGTGGATTCATAGGCTGTCTGTATGCTTACAACTGGAACGGACAGATGTACAGCGACTATCGTCAAGCCTATCTTGACATAATGGACACCGACCCCAACACAAACTCATACGAAGATTTTTTCCGTCCCGGGTACGACTTTGAGAAAAACAAAGACTATCTGAAAGAGGTCTTTAAAAAACGTAAAGACCGCTACCGCCGTTGGCGCGACCTAAGCGTGTTTGCCTTTGCCGCCGTCTATGCCCTGTCAATAATTGACGCATACGTCGATGCACAGCTATCGAGTTTCGACATTAGCGACGACATCAACCTGAGCATCAATCCGCAATTGATACCAAGCAGCGTCGGGAGCGGGAGCAGTAATTTCTACGGATTAAACTGCAATATATCCTTCTAACAGAACAAACAAAAACAGGCAACAAAACATTATATGCTTAAAAGATACACAACACTTATCATCAGTATGTTGCTATGCTGCACATTGTGGGCACAGAGCACTGACGACGAGCTTGCAACGGACACAACAACCATTGACGACAACCTCATAGACGAGGAAGAGAGCGAGGGCGACGAGCTGTTTAATCTGCTCGACCTATACGTCGTTACCGACAGCAGCGCCATAAGCTACAATTTCCCACGCTCGGCAATGGACGGAGTGATTATGGACGAGGACAGCATCATATTCGACCTACCCGAGGGAATGACAGCCAATATTGACAGTCTGCTCAACAGCTGGTATGCCCGTAATCTGCTCAAAAGCCTCGACTGCGACTCGCGCGATGTAAGCCCCCGCACATTCAGCGACTCGGTATATGCACAACGCCTCTACCGTATACCAACAATAATGAATATGCCTTACAACAGCGTTGTCAGACAATACATCGACCGATACTCGACAAAAAACCGTTCACTCGTATCGTATGCACTGGGAATATCACACTTTTATATGCCCATTATAGAAGAAGCGATAGACAAATACAATATGCCCCACGAGCTGAAATATCTGCCCGTGGTAGAGTCGGCGATGAAGCCCAAGGCTGTATCACCCGCCGGAGCAAAAGGTCTGTGGCAATTTATGTTAGGCACAAGCAAACTATACGGATTAAAATCGAACAACTACATCGAGGAGCGCTTCGACCCCATAAAATCGACCGACGCCGCAATGCGCTACCTGCGCGACCTATACAACCTCTTTGGCAGTTGGGATCTTGCCCTTGCAGCATACAATTGCGGCCCGGGACGAGTAAAAAAAGCCATCCTGCGCTCGGGAGGCAAAAAAGATTTCTGGAGCATATACCGCTATCTGCCACGCGAGACACGCGGATACGTACCGGCCTTTATCGCCGCAAACTACATAATGACCTATCACGGCGAGCACGGAATATGCCCAATGGAGCCCAACGTCCCCGTAACCACCGACACGCTGCACATTACACGCAACCTGCACTTTTCGCAAATATCCGAGACCTGCGGAGTACCCATCGACGAGATACGCGCCATAAATCCGCAATATGTGCGCGACATTATCCCCGGCGAGGGCGAGCCCTGCGTGGTACGACTGACAAACGAGACAATCACCCGCTTCATCACGCTGGGCGATTCGGTGTATGCCCACAACCAACAAAAATACTTTCCCACGGGAAGCATCGAAAAAATGCTCAAAGAGGCAAAATCGAACAACGAATGGGGGAGCAGCGACTTTATCAGGCACAAAATACGCAACGGCGAGACCTTAGGCGGCATTGCCCGCAAATACCGAGTATCGGTGAAACAACTAAAAAAATGGAACAACCTTAGAAACTCGAATATACGCGCCGGACGCTATCTGAAGGTGTACAAATAACAGACTATGGTACAGGACGACGAGAATAAAACAATAAACGAGGAAGAGGCCATAAGCAGCGCCTTTCAGGATATTTTAGACATATATCTTGCATCGCAGCATCGCAAAAAAGTAGAGCTCATAACAAAAGCATTCAACTTTGCGCGACAGGCTCATAAAGGCGTGCGCCGACACAGCGGCGAGCCCTACATTATGCACCCACTCGCCGTTGCCCGCATAGTATGTGCCGAGATAGGGCTCGGCTCCACCTCGATATGCGCCGCCCTACTGCACGACGTAGTCGAGGACACCGACTACACAGTCGAGGACATACGCAACCTCTTCGGCGACAAAATAGCAATGATAGTCGATGGGCTGACAAAAATCGCGGGTGGAGTATTTGGAATGCAAGCATCGGAGCAGGCCGAGAATTTCAAGAAACTGCTGCTAACGATGAGCGAAGATATTCGCGTGATACTCATCAAAATAGCCGACCGCCTGCACAATATGCGCACGCTTGAGTTTATGCCCGTAAACAAACAGTACAAGATAGCCGGCGAGACACTATACATATACGCACCCATCGCCTACCGTCTGGGGCTGAGCAAAATAAAGACCGAGCTCGAAAATCTCAGTTTCCGTTACGAGCACCCCGAGGAGTATGCCAAGATTGAGAAAAAGATAGAAAAAACCCGTCAAGAGCGCGACGTACTCTACTCCGAGTTTACAACCCCCATCAGTGAAAGCCTCGAAAAGATGGGATGCAAATTCTACATAATAGGACGAGTAAAATCGCCCTACTCCATTTGGAACAAAATGCAAAAGAAACACGTTGCATTCGAGGACATATACGACATACTTGCCGTAAGAATAATTTTCACCCCCAAAGACATCGAGGACGAGAACAACGAGTGTTTCAAAATATACAACGCCATCACCCGCATCTACGACGCCCACCCCGACCGTCTGCGCGACTGGCTCAACAAGCCCCGAGCCAACGGCTACCGCGCCCTGCACGCCACATTTATGAGTAAACGCGGCGAGTGGATAGAGGTACAGATACGAAGCGAACGTATGAACGAGGTAGCCGAGCAAGGAATAGCCGCACACTGGAAATACAAAAATCAAGGCGACGCCGACACAGCCGACAACCAATTAGACAACTGGCTGCACACCATAAAAGAGATACTCGACGACCCACAACCCAACGCACTCGACTTTTTAGACACAATAAAGTTAAATCTATTTGCCACAGAGATATTTGTGTTTACCCCCAAAGGCGAGATAAAGACAATGCCCCAGAATTGTACAGCCCTCGACCTTGCATACAGCATACACACCTTTCTTGGCAACCACTGCATAGGCGCAAAAGTCAACCACCGCTTAGCCCCCCTGAATCACATTCTAAACAGCGGCGACCAAGTAGAGATACTCACCTCAAAATCGCAACACGTCGATGCAAGCTGGCTCAGCTTTGTAACAACAGCCAAGGCCCGCACCAAGATACAGGCGGCCCTGCGTCGTCAGAAGCGCATTTTGCAGCGTGAGGGCGAGAACAAGCTGCAAGAATTCCTTGAGAAAGAGGAGTTAATTAACCACAGCAACAACATCGAAAAAATATGGAAACGCCACAACCTCGGCAGCCGCGAGCAATTACTCGAAGCAATTGGAAGCGGCACCATCGTATTGGGCAACGACGACAAAGACACCCTTTTAGGCAACAAGAAATTCCGTTTCCCCACATTCTCATTCTTCAGCAAGGCAAAAAACGAGAACAAGCCGGCCGATAGCCCCGAGCGTTTCGACAAGATAGACCGCAAACAGACACTCAGCATCACAGACGACAGCCTCCACCGCAGCTACATAATAGCCGACTGCTGCCACCCCATCCCGGGCGACGACGTACTGGGCTACTACGACGAAGATAATCGCATTATCATACACAAACGTAAATGCCCCATCGCCGACACACTCAAAAGCAGCCACGGCGACCGTATATTAGCAGCCAATTGGGGCACTCACCGCACACTCTATTTTCAAGTTCCGATACTTATAAAAGGCATCGACAGTATAGGCATCCTGAATCAAATAACCACAATAATATACCAAGAGTTGAACGTCGGAATACAAAAACTGACAATAGAGAGCAAAGATGGAATCTTCGAGGGCACAATATGGGTAAACGTCCACGATGTCGAGGAGGTACACACCATCTGCAACACACTGAAAAAGATAAAAAACATACAAACAATAGCACGTATCGACTAACCAAAGAATTAACACCGTCAATTACACAATAAAGAAAAAACTCACACCTTTTTTTAAAAACGCCTATGAAACTACGAAAATTACTATTAGCACTATTGCTTACACTACCAATCACCCTTACAGCTCAGGCAAACGATTATGAGCTAATAGACGCTTACAAGTACGACTACTACAATGCTTTCCGTGGGTACTTCAACGACGACGTCTGCTCCGAGCTCAAAGAAGAGTACCATTCAATGAGCGACCAAGAGCTCAGCAACGCAATGAACGAGATTCCCCAACCACTCATCGACATTGCCCTAAAGATAAAAAACGGCTGGGGCGAATACGAAAAAGAATTTCGCGTAGCAAGCTACAAAGCACACAGCAAGGCCTACAATTGGAGCAGCTACCTAAAGACCAACCCCTACACCGACCTCAACAACCCCACAGGAATTATCTGCAACACCAACCAGCCGCTTATAATATTCGTCGATCAAAGCGCATCATACCCCAATGTAATAACTCTGAGCGAAGTAAGCAGCGACCAGATGTTCCAGAGTAAAAAAGAGACCCCCCTGTTCCGAGGAATAAACATCATCTACCCCTCGATAGATAACGGACATCTGTACATAACCTACAAAGTCGAGACCACCCGCGACGAATCGAGCAAGCGTCTGAGCGAATTTTCAGACATAAGAATACACATTGCCGGCGGCACCCTCAACGGCTACTTCGACAAAAGCCGACACACCAACAACGATTGGGTCAAACTGCGCCAGTCAATAATGAAGCACGAGATTGTGATTGTAAAAGGCGAGAAGGCTATCTTCAGTATGCACCTCAATCAAGTGGCACAAGTATGCCCCAAGAACATCTACGAATCAATCGACTGGTGGGACACAATAGTACGTTGGCAACACGAGCTTATGGGCGCAACAAAATATGCCGACCGTTGGAACAACCTTATGATGTGTTGCGACGGAGAAGACAGCTATATGTATGCCACGTGGTACTACACATACTATGCTTACAGTACACTGGGCGACGTGCTTCCGGCCGAAAAAGTAATGGCCAACCCCGGCCTTGCGTGGGGTCCCGCACACGAAATTGGCCATATGAACCAAGGAGCAATCAACATTGTATCGTGTACCGAGGTCAGCAACAACCTCTTCGCCAATGTGGTAGTGTGGCGAATGGGTAAGACCACCACACGCGGACAGAAAGTATCACAGTGTATTGAGGATTTTAACAATAAAGTCCCCTACCCCCTACGCGGCGAGGTATTCAGCAAGACACGAATGTATTGGCAACTCTACCTCTACTTCCACGAAGCCAAGCGCGACACAACATTCTACCCCCGTCTGTTCGAGTATCTGCGCGACACCCCATTGAGCAGCACAAGCAGCGTAAACGGCAAATTCAATCAACTACGTTTCGCCGAGGCCTGCTGCGAGATTGCCCAAATGGATCTTAGCGAGTTTTTCGACGCTTGGGGCTTCTTCGAGCCTATGAGCGGAGCACACGTAGGCGACTACAGCAACTACTACGTAACACTCAGCGAGATTGACGCTGCACAAAGCCGCGCCAAAATGCAACAATACTCCAAGAAAGGAGGTCATCTGATGTTCCTCGAAGACCGCGTAAAACCCTCGCGTCGCACTGACGGAGTAAACGGATACCGCGCCGACTTCAACGAAGAAGTACCCGTAGGAACAGCCGGTAACGTCGGCCAATGGGAAGATTACATCGACGAGAGCGTAAAAGCCGAGGGCTACCTATATACAACAACAGGTAAATACATTACAATCCTCACCGACGAAAATTCAAAAGGCGCAGTAGGCTTCAAGATATACGACAAATACGACAAAATGGTAAATTTCTCGAACACCTATTCGATGAAAATACCCACAGAATTGATAGGAACAAAATACAAAGTAGTAGCGGTGCAGGCCGACGGAACAAATGTAACAATCCCCTCGGCAGCCGAGGTTGGTAACGAAGCCCAACAACTCTCGGCCCTCGAAGATGCCATACTCGCTGCACAAAACATTCTGCGCCTCAAAGCAAACACCGCAACACAGGTAGGTTACTACAATCCCGACGCAGTATCGACACTTCAGGCACTCGTCGAGTCGGCTCAAGAAGCTATCGACAATAACGACCAAAGTACACTCACCTATGGACAGTGGTGCAACTATATATTAGACGAGGTTTACAGAATACAGAACAGCGACGATGCAATAATCGGCGTAAAACAATATAATTACTACACAGCAAGCACACGATTGGGAGCATTGGCATTCCACAGCGGCAACGTCAAAGCAGCATCAAATGCCCAAGTAAAACCCACAGACAGCAACCGCTACTGGGAATTTGTACCCGCCAAACAAGATAACACATACTACCTTAAGAACATAGGACAAAATCGCTACCTGCAAATGAACGACGATGCAGCAACCCTGATTGAGACAACCGACGGTGCAACAGCCTTCAAACTGAAATTCAATGGCGACGGAACAACAAGCCTCGTACAAAGTGGCATCGACGAGCTTAAAGCACTGGGAGTAAAATCGGATAAAAGCGTAACCACCCTCACCGCCATCGAAGCAAATTCGCAGTGGAGAATTATTCTCACCACCGACAATACAGCTATCGAGAGCATCACAGAGGAGCGTAACACCGATGCCACCATCTACAACCTCAGCGGCCGCCGCGTCGAGAACCCCGTTAAGGGTATCTACATTGTAAACGGTAAAAAGATATTGGTTAAGTAAGAACAGAAGATTTTCAAATCCTATGCCTTGCAAGAAAGAGAAAAAAACAAATTTATTCGTCTAACCGCAAAGCATTAACTATCAATAAAAAAGTCAGCACAAAAGTGCTGACTTTTTTATTGATAGTTGCTTGCGTATATCCTCGATGCGAATCTCACACAAATCACACAGTCAAAAATCACTCACACAGACGCCCCGAAGCAGCAATCATTCCACGCAGAGCATCATTAAATCCCGCCTCGCGCATCATCTGCTCCAAACCAATGTGCATACGATAGCACCAAACGTGATTACGGTTCGAGGGGACATTTATACGCTCATCCTCGGGATTACTGCGTCGCAGACGCTCGTCCATAGCCATATAATCCTGCCAAGCAACAAGCGTCAAGAGCGACGGCGCATTCAGATGTTCACGGATAACTTGCGCGGCTACATCACCACTCATAGCCGAAGGCGCCGCACCCTCACGTCCAAGCTCATAATTATAGAAACAACGTGTGGCATCGGCATCCTCGCACCACCAACCACGCAAAGTACTCATATCGTGCGTCGATGGGGTCGCCACCGACAGATAAGGATACTCCGACGGACGTGCAAACATACGTCCGTAGAGCTTGGGCATACGCTGAATCTCAAGCGAGAGAATTTGCAAATTCTTCATCACCCAAGGCAAACAGTCGGGAATCATTCCCAAATCCTCGCCACAAGCAGTCATATTCGTCGAGCTAATAACGGGCATCAATTTACGCATACCCTCCTCGAACCAAAAGTTATTGTGCCGATGATAAAAATAGTGCTCATAAAGACGATTATAAGCCGCACGCTGCTGCTCGTCGAGCAGATTATAAGCAACGGTTTTTGAGGCCTCTATACGTGGAGTGTACAAAGGCTTGTCGCCCTCCTCGACAAAGAAAAGCACCTCGCCAAAGAGACGCAATACCTCTTCCTTAAGCTCGTACGAGAGCGGGCTGTGGAAACTATAAAGGTCGGCACGCAGAGCCTGAGGATCGCGGAATTCCTCCTTAAAAGTATAAATACCCTCGGCCGCAGGTGTCAGATACTGACACGATACATAATGAGCCTTTTCGCCGAAAATAAGTGGCAGCGTGTCGGCATCGACAAAAGCACGTGTGTGATTATCCTTGTCGAGCGCAAAACCCGCATTGATTATCTCGTTACCACTGAGCTGACGCGAGGGAGCAAAGCTGCCTGCAAGACCGCTCACAGCCCAACGCGGAATCTGCCATATACGGAAAAAGCCCAATATGTGGTCGATACGATAAGCATCGAAGAAATTTGACATATATTGAAGACGACGACGCCACCACTCATAGCCATCGGCAGCCATCTGTTCCCAATTGTACGTCGGGAATCCCCAATTCTGCCCGTCGGCCGAGAAAGCATCGGGGGGCGCTCCGGCCGACACGCACAGATTGAATTGCTCACGGTCGCACCACACATCCACCCCGCCGGGTGCAACACCAATTGGAATATCGCCTTTTATTGCCACACGCTTGCTGTTGGCATAGTCGTGTGCCTCACTAAGCTGCGCAAAAAGTATATATTGAACAAAAGTATAGAATTGCAACTCGCGCGTGGCATCGGGATAAACATCGAGCAGACGCCTATACGTTGCATCACTATAATGGTCAAACTCGCCCCAACGCGAAATATCGGCACCAAGGCGCGACACCAAGAAACGATACACCGTATAGGGTACAAGCCATCGGCCCTGCTCTTTTACGAATCGACGACACCCCTTGCCGGCAAGGAGAGTATCGCCCCACTCGGCAAAAAGCTCGCGCAGATACTCCATTTTCAGAGCATAGACAGCTCCATAATTCACCGTCGGTAGCGTGTTAAGCATTATACGTTGCCCACGATAATAATTATTACGAGCCTCATCGGCAAGACGAGGCAACGATTCAATATCGGCATATATGAGATTCAAAGCAAATACCGAGACGCAATTATAAGGATAAGAATCCTCTTGTCCTCCAAGCACCGTTGTATCATTAACAGGCAACAATTGAAGCACATTCTGCCCGGTAAGCTGCAACCAATCGACCATAGCTTTCAGGTCGCCAAAATCACCAATTCCCCAGCCTCTTTCGCTGCGCAGCGAGAAGAGAGGAATAACCGTTCCGGCCAGACGAAGCGAAGGGAGACGCCACATAATAGGCTCAAGCGTGTAGCAATGAGCCGACGATTGTTCAAAGTCGGGCAGCGTTATTGTACGATTCTCGCCCTCTTCCCAGTGTGCCGCCCCATCGGGCGAGAGCACAATTATCTTGAAACTGAAACGTCCGCTCCACAACTCGCTTGCATCGAATGTTACACTCCATAGTCCCTCGCCCGCATAATGCATCGGCAGAGCCCTTTCGGGCGACCAACCTCCAAGCACCACAGCATCGCCGGCAATAACCGGACGCTCATCCTTTTCAAGCCCAACGATATAAAGCGAAATTGTTACACTGCGATTATACCAATTAACACCACTGCCATCCGATACTGAAACCTCGGGCGCAAACATACGGAAAAGCCCCGTGTACATATAATAGCCTGCCGGTGAGTCGAGCCACAAGTCGTTCTGTATATAACGGTCATTAACACTGTTCATACGCAACACACGCGGAAAAACATTCCACTCGCTGCGCACCACCCGTCCACGGCACACATATTCGTAGCCATAATACAAAGTATCGGGGGCGTCAAACTCTATTATAGTACTCCACTCGCCCTTGGCACGCTCGACAAGAGCCTTTGTAACAACAGCGCCACTATCATCACCGGTGCGCCTGTATCTTATATGTATTTCACCCTCGCCATCGGTTGCAAAGGGAATACTGAATTCAACGATTTTCATCTGCTTATTTTTTTCCGACTGCAAATATAATGTTTCTTTTCACATACAATATAAATTATTATAAATTTACTATCAATCACAAGGGCCACAACAAAAAGAACAATTTTCAAGAAAAAGGAACAATTTTGCAACAAGATTATTGAAAAAATAAATAAAAGCGTTATTTTTGCATTCAATCGTCCGCAAAAAGGACAATTTTGTATTTTTGACAAGAAATTTAAAAATATGAGCGATAGACTATTTATTTTTGACACCACACTGCGCGACGGCGAACAAGTACCCGGTTGCCAATTAAATACCGTTGAAAAAATCCAAGTAGCCAAGCAACTCGAAATGTTAGGTGTCGATTGTATCGAGGCCGGCTTTCCTATTTCGAGCCCCGGCGATTTTAATTCAGTTATAGAAATATCAAAAGCCGTTACGTGGCCCACGATATGCGCCTTGACACGCGCCGTCGAAAAAGACATCGACGTTGCAGCCGACGCATTGCGCTTCGCCAAGCGCAAACGCATCCACACAGGCGTTGGAACATCCGACTCTCACATACAATATAAATTCCGTTCAACACGTGAAAAAATCATCGAGACAGCCGTTGCAGCGGTAAAATACGCCAAGCGCTACGTCGAAGATGTAGAATTCTATGCCGAGGATGCAGGCCGCACCGACAACGAGTACCTTGCCCGTGTGGTCGAGGCCGTAATAAAAGCCGGGGCAACAGTAGTAAATATCCCCGACACGACAGGCTACTGCCTGCCCGGCGAATATGGCGATAAAATCAAATACCTTATGGAACACGTCGATGGCATACACAACGCCATAATCTCGACACACTGCCACAACGACCTTGGAATGGCCACAGCAAACACACTGGCAGGCGTAATAAACGGCGCCCGTCAGGTCGAGGTTACTATCAACGGAATAGGCGAACGAGCAGGCAACACATCACTCGAAGAGATTGTGATGATTACAAAATGCCATCCCACCCTCAATATCGACACAAATATAAACACACAAAAAATATATCCCACGAGCCGAATGATTTCGAGCCTTATGAATATGCCCGTACAGCCCAACAAGGCCATTGTGGGACGTAACGCATTTGCCCACTCATCGGGAATACATCAGGATGGAGTGCTCAAAGATGTCAGCACATACGAAATCATGAACCCCAAAGATGTGGGCATCGACGACAATTCAATAGTACTCACTGCACGCAGTGGACGCGCCGCACTCAAATATCGCCTGTCGGTTCTTGGTGTAACACTTGAGGACGACAAGTTGAACGAGGTTTATCAGGATTTTCTGCGCCTTGCCGACAAGAAGAAAGAGATTAACGACGATGACATTCTGGTACTTGCCGGTGCCGACCGCAGCAGCAACAAAGGAATTAAACTCGACTACCTTCAGGTTACCACAGGCCTCAACATACGTTCAGTGGCAAGCATCGGCCTGCGCATCGCCGGCGAGCTTTTCGAGAGCGCCGCAACAGGTAACGGTCCTGTCGATGCAGCCATAAATGCTCTGCGCAACATTATCCGTCGCGAAATGACACTGCGCGAATTTACCATTCAAGCCATCAGTAAAGGTAGCGATGATATGGGTAAAGTACATATGCAGGTCGAGTACAACAACCACATTTACTATGGCTTCGGAGCAAACACTGACATTGTAAGCGCATCGGTCGAGGCTTATCTCGATTGTATAAACAAATTCCAAGACTAAGAAACCAATGAACACTCTATTCGACAAAATATGGGACGCCCACGTAGTACAGAATGTCGAGGATGGCCCCACACAATTATATATCGACCGCCTCTACTGCCACGAGGTAACATCGCCACAAGCATTTGACGAGTTGCGCTCGCGTGGTATCGGCTGTCTGCGTCCGGGACGAATATTTTGTATGCCCGACCACAATATACCCACACAGAATCAGGACAAGCCCATCGAAGAGCCTGTCTCGCGCAAGCAGGTAGAGACACTCGTGAACAACGCCAATGAATTCGGGCTCGAATTATTTGGAATGATGCACCCCAAGAACGGTATAATCCACGTAGTAGGGCCCGAACAAGGACTTACACTACCGGGTGCAACAATAGTGTGTGGCGACTCACATACATCGACCCACGGCGCAATGGGCGCAATAGCTTTCGGAATAGGCACAAGCGAGGTAGGGATGGTAATGGCCTCGCAATGTATCCTGCAACAAAAACCCCGCACAATGCGTATATGCGTCGAAGGCACGTTGGGCAAGGGAGTTACGGCAAAGGATGTAGCGCTGTACATAATGACACAGATGACCACAGGCGGAGCAACCGGATATTTTGTCGAATATGCAGGGAGCGCCATACGCTCTATGAGTATGGAAAGCCGCCTGACACTGTGCAACCTATCAATTGAGATGGGCGCCCGCGGAGGAATGGTCGCCCCCGATGATATTACTTTTGAATATCTGAAAGGACGCGAATATACCCCCAAAGGCGAGGCTTGGGATAAAGCTGTTGCCTATTGGCGCACCCTTAAAAGCGACGCCGACGCACAATTTGACAAAGAATACACCTTCAGCGCCGAGGATATTGAGCCACGCATCACATATGGCACAAACCCCGGAATGGGAATGGGAATAAGCGATAGAGTGCCCACTGTCGAGAGCATCGACGAGGGCGGACAGGCATCGTTCCGCAAGTCGTTGGAATATATGGGATTCAGCGAGGGCGAAAAACTCACCGGACATCCGATAGATTATGTTTTTGTAGGCTCGTGCACCAACGGCCGCATCGAGGATTTCCGCGCCTTTGCACAAATTGTCAAAGGCCACAAAAAAGCCCCCGGCGTAACAGCGTGGATTGTACCCGGTTCGTGGAGCGTACAACGACAAATTACAGCCGAGGGAATAGACAAAATTCTTGAGGCAGCCGGATTTGAGATAAGACAGCCCGGATGCTCGGCCTGTCTGGCAATGAACGAGGACAAAGTGCCCGAGGGCAAATATTGTGTATCGACAAGCAACCGCAATTTTGAGGGGCGACAAGGTCCCGGCTCTCGCACCATTTTGGCAAGCCCCTATACAGCCGCTGCAGCAGCAATCACCGGCTGCATAACCGACCCACGCGAATTTCTGTAACCACCTAATCAGTTAACCTACAATGAAAAAAGAGAAATTCAACATAATAACAGACAGTTGCATCCCCCTGCCTCTTGAGAACATCGACACCGACCAGATAATCCCTGCCCGCTTCCTCAAGGCCACCACCCGCGAGGGCTTCGGCGAGAATCTGTTCCGTGATTGGCGCTTCGACAAGGAAGGCAACCGCATCGACAACTTTGTAATGAACAACCCGGCTTACAAAGGTTGCATATTGGTAGCCGGCAAAAATTTCGGCTGCGGAAGCAGCCGCGAGCACGCAGCGTGGGCCATTGCCGACTATGGCTTTCGCGTTGTAGTATCGAGCTTCTTTGCCGACATTCACAAGAACAACGAACTTAATAATTTTGTACTGCCCGTCGTTGTAAGCGAGGATTTTCTCTCGGCCCTCTTCGAGAGCATAGCAGCCGACCCCACCACACAGGTAACGGTTGACCTTCCCGCACAGACTATAACCAACAACGCAACAGGAAAGAGCGAGCGATTCGAGATTAACGGCTATAAAAAACACTGCCTTATGAACGGCCTCGACGACATTGATTTTCTCTTGAGCAACAAAGACAAAATAGAGGAGTACGAGAAAATAGCAAAATAACAACCGATAAAGAACCATCCGAATACTGCCGCCTACCACCTCTCACAGATTACAACCAAGGTTGTAGGCGGTATTTGCATCACACAGCCGCCCTATTATATCTTGTTACACAAGAAACTATTTAAACTTATAAAATCATTAGTGTCCACTAAAAAATCGAAATAGTTCTTTGAAATAATTGATATTTA
>CAYYEL010000034.1:0-7021 GCA_964470845.1 uncultured Bacteroidaceae bacterium
AGTGCTTTTACAAATTTATTTCGTAATGTTGCACTTGCTGGTTGACTCTGCAATTAAACATTTTTATCGTCTTATTATCAAAAAAAGTGTGTCCGATTGTATGTTTTTAAAAAATATATACTACATTTGCAGCGGAAATATCCACAAGGGGCATTAGCTCATCTGGCTAGAGCGTTTGACTGGCAGTCAAAAGGCGACGAGTTCGAGTCTCGTATGCTCCACCAACAGATAAAGCATTGTATTTCAATTATTTACAAGAAATGCAATGCTTTGTTTGTTTTACATTCTTTGCACCCTTTTTTCTTGATTTCGCGCAAAATCGCGCAAAAAAGAGAAAATTTGCGCAGTATAGGCGGTACTATAAATATAAAAAAGTCGGTTGCCGCTGCAACCGACTTTTTTATTACAACATACTCTTTATAAGCGCCTCAATAGCGGGCTCGTCGTCGGGCTTCATACGTGATTTTATTGTAACTACAGGCTCGACAATCTCAATATTTTTCATCTCCTCAAGCATCGTGCGCATTACTCTTGCGGCAGTGGGTGCCCACGAGCCATTTTCGACAAGCGCTACACGGCGATTCTGGAAATTCTTTATCTTCAGATGGTGTAAGAAATGTTGCATCGGGGGGAATACTCCTGCATCGTACGAGGCGGCACACAGCACCATACGGCTCATACGGAAAGCATCGGCAAGTGCTTGGGCGGCATCTGCACGGGCAAGGTCGGCTGTAATCACGTTCACTCCCTGCCTGCGCAACTCGTCGGCTATCAGCAGTGCTACTGCTGCTGTTCCACCATAGATTGAGGCGTAGGCAACAAATACTCCATCTACCTCGGGACGATAGCTGCTCCACGTATCGTAAAGGCTGATATAATGTCCGAGGTTCTCTTTTAGGACAGGGCCGTGCAGAGGACAGATTGTGGCAATGTCGAGTGCTGCGGCTTTCTTCAGAAGCGCTTGCACCTGCGGGCCGTACTTTCCTACAATGTTTAGGAAATAACGACGCGCCTCGTCGTCCCACGCCTCGTCGAGTGTAGCTGCTCCGAATTTTCCAAAGGCGTCGGC
Organism: uncultured Bacteroidaceae bacterium; assembly: GCA_964470845.1. GTDB lineage: Bacteria > Bacteroidota > Bacteroidia > Bacteroidales > Bacteroidaceae > HGM04593. Next base: position 1,070 of record CAYYEL010000034.1, read on the forward strand.
CGAGAACAACACGCGCTCCTTGTTGTCGTACGACACAATTACCTCGGGCCAATGAACCATAGGTGCAGCCACAAAGGTAAGCTCGCGACTGCCAAGGTTCAGCGTATCACCCTCTTTTACTGCTATTGTGCGTGCCGAAAAATCGGGCTCGGTGAAGAATTGCGGCATCATCTTAATGGCTATTGCCGATGCAACCACCTTAAGCGAGGGAAAATGCTCCATAACCTCGGCTATGAGCGACGAATGGTCGGGCTCCATATGTTGCACGACAAGATAATCGGGGGTGCGTCCATTGAGCGCATCCATAAGATTGTTCCACCACTCTTCGCCTTTTCGTGCGTCGGCAGTGTCCATAATTGCTATTTTCTCGTCGAATATCACATACGAGTTATACGAGACGCCATCGGGTACTTTATATTGCCCCTCGAATAGGTCAATATCATTATCGTGTACCCCAATATACTTTATTGTTGAAGTAATGTTCATAATTTTACTTAGTTATTTAATAGTTTCTAACTGTGCTCATTTAAAATTTAACCTCGGGAGCTTTAGAAGCACCCTCCTCGGCCTCGAAATAGGGACGTTTCTCGAACCCGAACATTCCGGCCAGAAGATTGCGGGGGAACGTGCGGATGGCTGTATTATATTCTCTTGCCACCTCGTTAAAATTGCGACGCTCGACGCTTATGCGATTCTCAGTACCCTCTAACTGCGCCTGAAGCTCAAGAAAATTTTGGTTGGCTTTAAGGTCGGGGTAATTCTCGGTGATTGCGAGCAGACGACCAAGGGCAGCACCAACCTCGCCCTGTGCCTTCTGATAGGCCTGTAATTTCTCGGGGGTAAGGTCATCTGCATTCACTGTCATCTGAGTGGCACGTGTGCGAGCCGATACAACAGCATCGAGCGTCTCTTGCTCGTGTGCTGCGTAACCCTTTACCGTGTTTACAAGATTAGGGATAAGGTCGGCGCGACGTTGATACTGATTTTCGACATTACTCCAAGCAGTGCCTACACCCTCGTCCATTTTCACTAATCCATTATAACTTGTTACAGCCCATATAATCGCAATTACTGCGACTACGATAATAATAATTGTTGATTTTTTCATTATTGTAATTATTAAGATTTATAATTCCACCTATTATTCAGAAGCGCGAGCCTGCACCACCACCGCCGAAGCTGCCACCGCCGAAGCTACCGCCTCGGCCGATGCCTCCACCGCCCGAACGCCCGAATCCTCCGCCGATAAAAGCACCACCCGTGCCACCACGATAATTCGGGTCAACCGTAGTCTGCTGACGCACAAAAAAGTGTCCGCAATCTTTACATTTATAGGTTACGTCATATACCAGATAGCCGTTCGAGCGCCTTACAAATTTGGTACTTACCACGATAATATTCTTTTTTTTGCATTTTGGGCAGCGACCATAAATATAGACACAGTAAACCAGCGTTGCAAAAAGAGTTAGAAAAATAAAGGCCATAAATATAATAAGCGCAGTAGTATCATCATCCTCTTCGGGCAGCGGTTCCATTGAACCATCGAGAATTGCGGCAACAGCCTTAATACCTTCGAGCATTCCTTTATCCCAATCGTCCCGACCAAAATGCTCGACCATATAATTCATTTGCACACGCTTACACAATGCATCGGGAAGCACACCTTCGAGCCCGTAGCCTGTGGCAAACTGTACACAGCGCTCATCGGTCGATAAAAGCACCACGAGGCCGTTGTTGCGTTCGCGTTCGCCCACACCATTCTCTTGCCCCAAACGATGCGCAAAGTCGAAACAGTCGCCACCCTCAATGCCCGTAACAACTGCTACAAGCGTTTGTATGCCGGTTTTTTGCTCCAATGAGTAGAGGATGCTGTCTATCTGTGCTACAACGGGAGCTGTGAGGATATTATCGGGGTTGCTGACGTAACGTGTGCGGTCGTGCAGATGCACAAGGGGTATTTCTTTTACCTTGTACTCGCGTGCCGAGGCAATGTCAACAGCACTCGCAAGCACAAGCAATATTATAAGAAGAAACTTTTTTATCATCATATTCATTGAATTTGTTGCAAATTTAATAAAATAATCATTGGTGTACAATAAAAACTTTTTTCAGTTATTCTTAGTCGATTAGTATTTATACACGCCTTTGCTGCCAACGAGTAACCTGCCGCAAAAAGCAATCTCCTAAAAAAGGCAAAAAAACAATTGGGTAGGCTTTTTCTAAAAAGCCTACCCAATTGTTTTATCCAAGAATCTTGCTTACTTCATAAAAACATTGCGCTACGCGCGAACTGTTTTGCGCTCGGCAATGATTGATTAAGCAAGCTTATCAATCATTGCTCTCACTTAATCAGCACTTTTCTACCGTTCACAATGTAGATACCTTTAACAGGATTCTCCACGCGGCGGCCACTGAGGTCGTAGTAAACAGCGTTCTCTGCGCCCTCGGCCTCAACACTCTCAACGCCTGTAAAGCCGCTAAAGTCGAAGCGGTAACCTGCGCTGAGTTGCGCTCCGGGGTCGCTTGTGTCGAGATTACCCTCGCCTGTGCTAATATCGCTGAGCAGCATATAAGCCTTGTTGGCGTTGTTCTTGAACGTGCCGTCGGCATTTAGTTTCGCGCGGTACATTCCAATAACGCCGTCGACCTTAGAAAGAACGTAAGCTGTTGCTGCTGCGGGTTTAACGTAAGTGGCAGCCACAGTACCTGTGAGCAGATTGCCGCTGACGGCGGCGGGTGTCTCGCTGCTCTCCACGAACGAATATGTACCCTCCTCGGCGCGTACAATTACACCGGTGTTTGCGGGAATAATATCCTCCACGAGCTGCATTTTCAGGCGGTCGCCCTCAATGCGGTTGGCTGTATAGACCTCGACGCCTGTGGGAATCTCTACTGCATAATCGAGGAACATTGTTGCGTAGCCCGCTGCCGATACTGTCAGAGTATAAGCCTCTACGATATTTGTAAAATCGCTCCAACCCTCGGTTGCTGCGTAGGTTGACTTTGCGCCTTTGGGAACATACAGAGTGCAATTTGTTTTATCTACATCATAAAATACATTGTATCCGAGAGCAAAGAGCCTGTCGGCAGGGATGTGCGAGGTAATGCTTGTAAGGCCGGTGCAACCACGGAACGCACTACTTCCTATGCTTGTAACGCTATTAGGAATTTCAACGCTTGTAAGGCCGGTGCAACCATAGAACGCATATTCTCCTATGCTTGTTACACTGTTTGGAATTTCAATGCTTGTAAGGCCGGCGCAATCAAAGAACGCATCATATCCTATGCTTGTAACACTACTTGGTATTTCAATACTGGTAAGGCCGGTACAATAATAGAACGCCTCGTCTCCTATGCTTGTAACACTATAAGTTGTTCCGTCGTAAATAACGCTCTGGGGGATTGTTACATCGCCGGTGTATTCATTATCACCGCTTGTTACCTCAACAGTTTTATCCCCATAGGACAAAATATTGTAGCAAATACCATCCACATCAAACGTTTGAGCACTTACCACTGTTGAGCAGAGCAACAACAGGGCTGCCATTAGTTTCTTTAAGTAATTTTGTTTCATAGTTGTTTTGTTTATGGCTCAAAGATATTTATTTTCACAAATGATTCAAATAAGCAAAGAGAAAATTATATAATATTTAGTTTTTTTCACAAAATCATACAGATTAAAGTATAAGAATAAGCAAACGAAAGTTGCGCAAGCGAATGGGTGAAAATTTATTTTCGCACGCAACGAGCGCAGCTTGCCGCTTCGGAATTAGATTCACAAGACACCAATATAGAAAAATATTCTTCGATGATAATATAATAAATAACACATTTTTCAGTTATTATATAGACAAAGCCACAAAATGAGAAACAACACCCTATATATAATATTATCCATAATCGCGCTATTGCTGACAACCGCTTGCAGCAGCGAGAAGGCCATACGCAAAGGCGACCAGCTTGTCGCCATAAACGAATATTTCGACGCTGCCAAGCAATACAAACGCGCCTATTCCAAAATAGCCCCCAAAGAGCGCCAAAAGCGCGGCCTTGTTGCGTGGAAAATGGCCGAGTGCTACCGCAAGAGCAATAATCCGCAGCGAGCAGCAGGCGCTTATCAGAATGCCATACGCTACAAATACAGCGACACGACAGCTTACCGCTATCTGGCCGATGCTCAGGTAGAAAATGGCGACTACAAGGCTGCAATAAAGAATTACGAGCTTTACCTTACACACAACCCCCACGACCGTATGGCACAATTGGGTCTGCAAGCAGCCCGACAGTCGCAAGAGTGGAAAAAGAATCCCACACGTTACATTGTAAAACTCGCCAAAGAGCTCAACGGACAGCGCAGCGACTTTTGCCCGATGTACGTGGGCGAGGACACCGCCACCATAATAATTTCATCGACCCGTAAAGAGGCTCAAGGCGACGACCTCAGCGGAATAACCGGCCAAAAGCCATCGGATTTTTTTATGGCCAAGCGCGACGAAAAAGGCAAATGGCAAAAAGTCGAAAAGATTGAGGCCGACATTAACAGCGAATATGAGGATGGTGCCTGCGCCTTTACCCCCGACGGAAAAACAATGTACTTTACACGCTGTCCCATAGACGACCAATATCCCCGCTATGCCACAATATACAAAAGCGAGCGCAGCGACGCTTCGTGGACAGCCCCCGAGCAGGTAAAAATATCGAGCGACACACTCTCGTCGTATGCCCACCCGGCAGTATCGCCCGACGGGCAGTGGCTCTATTTCACCTCGAATATGGCAGGCGGCGAGGGCGGCCTCGACCTGTGGCGCTACTACATTGGCAACAGTCGCGCAATGGAAGGAATAGTAGAGAATTTAGGCAGCGAGATTAACACCGAGGGCGACGAGCAATTCCCCACATTCGGCCCGCAGGGCGAGCTGTTTTTCTCGTCCGATGGCCATCCGGGAATGGGTGGATTAGACATTTTCTGTGCCACATTCATCAACGACACCACGGTGAACATCGAAAATATGCGTGCCCCGATAAACTCCAATGGCGACGATTTTGGAATGACCTTTGCCCCGGGACTTTACCGCGGATATTTCAGCTCGAACCGAGGCGACGCACGCGGCTGGGATCACATATACTCGTTCCTGCTGCCCGAGACGCTGCACACCCTCTATGGCTGGATATACGAAAAGGACGGCTACGAGCTCCCCGAGGGCGTTATATATATGATTGGTAACGACGGTACAAACACCAGTTTCGGAGTGATGAAAGACGGTTCGTATCGTGTGCGCGTAACTCCCGGAGTGGAGTATGTACTCTTGGGCACGTGTCGAGGCTATCTTAACACAATGCAAGAGCTTAAGACCGAGAACATTGAGGGCACACACGAGTATCAGCGCGACTTTGAGCTGCCCTCAATCACCCGCCCCGTGCTTATAGACAACATTTTCTATGAGTACGACCGCGCCGAGCTCACCCCCGAATCGACCGCCTCGCTCGACGAGCTTGTAAAGCTCCTCGAACTTAACCCCAACGTAACCATCGAGCTTGCCTCGCACTGCGACGCACGCGGCAGCGACACATACAACCAACGGCTTGCACAACGTCGCGCCGAGTCGGTTGTAAACTATCTTATTGAGCACGGGATTGAGAAAGAGCGCCTCACAGCAGTGGGTTACGGCGAGACACAGCCTAAAGTGGTACACAAGAAACTTACCGAGACACACACATTCTTAAAAGAGGGCGACACACTTACCGAGGAGTTTATCAACGCCCTTGAGGACGACGAGCAGCGCGAAACGTGCCACTCGCTTAACCGTCGCACCGAATTCCAAGTACTACGCACCACATATAAACTATATGAATAATATTAAAGCGCCATCAAAGGCGCTTTAATATTATCGACAATGCTTGCAGCAGATAGTCGCACGTAGCACAGGCGAAGCGTGTGCCGTGCGGGGTGCG
>CAYYEL010000034.1:7121-23420 GCA_964470845.1 uncultured Bacteroidaceae bacterium
ATAAGCAAGCATTGTCAATAAACCTGACCATAAAGCGCTTGCAGCAGATAGTCGCGCGTAGCACAGGCGAAGCGTGTGCCGCGCGGGGTGCGATAAGCAAGCATTGTCAATAAACCTGACCATAAAGCGCTTGCAGCAGATAGTCGCACGTAGCACCCCCACTACACCACTTTGCCGGGATTCTTCTTTGCAAAATCGGCCCACGACGAATATTTCTTCTCGCTCACGACACTCCCTCGCTGGATAAAATGACAAAAAGCCGCCCCAAGCGCATCGGTAGCATCCATAAAGTGAGGCATCTCATCCGACGAGATATTCAGCATACGGCGCAACATATCGGCCACCTGCTCCTTAGAGGCCGAACCATTGCCCGTGATTGCCATTTTAATTTTCAGCGGTGCATACTCGTGAATGGGCACTTGTCGGCTTATGGCAGCGGCAATGGCCACCCCTTGCGCACGTCCCAGCTTGAGCATACTCTGCACATTCTTTCCAAAAAAAGGCGCTTCAATGGCAAGCTCATCGGGCAGGAACGAAGCAATAAGCCCCTGCACACGTGTAAAAATCTCACCCAATTTAATATAGCTGTCCTTACACTTGCGCAGGTCGATAACCCCCATAGCAATAAGGCGTGCACGGTTACCGTTCACACCAATAAAAGCATAGCCCATTATATTTGTTCCCGGGTCTATGCCCATTATCACCCTATCATCGGCGGGTCTGTTTGTCGTGTCCATTTTTCAGATACTCCATAAGAGCCTTGCAGCCACACAGAATCTCATTATAAGTTTTATCAAAATTGTCGTGATACCACGGGTCGGAAATATCCTTGCCCATCAGGCGGGTGGGCGTCTCAAGGGTAAAGTCGAGCAGTTTCCACACCTTTGTATCGCAGTCGCACCCCACAATGCGCAACAGATTACGTACGTTATAATCCTCCATCACCACCACAAGGTCGAAACTGTTATAATCGTCGAGCGTAAATTGTCGCGCCCTGTGCCCGCGTGCCTCAACAGCGTGTGCCGCGAGCACGCGAGCCGCGGGAGGATAAAGCCCGTTGCCAATCTCCTCGCGACTGGTTGCCGACGAAGCAATATACAATCTATCCTGCACACCACCTTTGCGAGCAAGCTCTTTCATTATAAACTCGGCCATCGGCGAACGACAAATATTCCCATGGCACACAAACATTATCCGATACTCTCTCTTATCACTCATAAAACTACTATTCCAAAAAGTCGGCATCGAAGCACAGAGGCAACAACGCCTTTATCCCATCCTCGACAAGATAGCTCTCGTCGGTCCCAAAAAGAATAATCCTTATAGGACGATTGAAACGCTTCTCGACCTCTAAAATCACCTGACGACAGGCACCGCAAGGCGAAATAGGCCTTGCAAGCTCGCCACTTTCGCTGCGTGCAGCAATAGCAAGCGTATCGACAGCAACGTCGGGATACTGAGCATTGGCCCAGAAGAGCGTTGTACGCTCGGCACACGTACCCGAGGGATAGGCCGCATTCTCTTGATTATTACCCGTTACCACCCTGCCATCTTGCAGACGCACCGCAGCCCCAACGCCGAAACGCGAATAAGGGGCGTAGCACCTTGTAGCAGCCTCGCGAGCCTCGTTAATCAACTTGCGGTCGTCCGCCGAAAACTCCTCAAACGCACACACCTTGACACTGGTGTTAATAATCAACTCTCTCATACCGTTTTTATTTTCATCGTCGGCCGAGGCAAAGAGAAAAACTCTCAAAAACACCCCTGCCACACAATATTTTACCTGCGAAGATACTCAAATACTTGCGCAAATGCAATAAATTCATTTATTTTGTGCTTCTATAAGATTTTTAAGCAGATGAGACAACTTTTTATATTTTTACTTATTGCCGCCGGTCTTGCATCGTGTACAACAACATCCACCGTTACAGCCACCGGCAGCAACAAATGGAGCACCACAAAAGGAGGCGACGCCTACGAGCAGTACATACAGCTATATTACCCCATAGCCGTCGAACAGATGGAGCGCTACAATATTCCCGCCAGCATCACCCTTGCACAAGGACTGCTCGAATCGGGCGCAGGCAACAGCACCCTTACCAAAAAATCGAACAACCACTTTGGAATAAAAGCCGACAATAGTTGGAACGGACGCAAAGTATCGTCGATGGACAATGGACGTATGTGCAAATTCCGCGCCTACGACTCGCCCCGCGAATCATACGAGGACCACTCGAAATTCCTTGCAGGCCGCGAACGCTACGCAAGCCTCTTCCGCCTTAAAAAAACCGACTACGAAGGCTGGGCCAAAGGCCTCAAAAAAGCTGGCTACGCCGAAGACCCCGCCTACCCCTCGAAACTCATAAGCCTCATCGAGCGCTATCAACTTTACAAATTCGACAGCTACAAGACACAAAAAAGCATCGACATTCTGCACGGCAACCTTGTACAAAGTTCGGCCACGCACCCCATCTATCGCTCAAATGAGTTGCTATATATAATAGCAAACACAGGCGACAGTTTCAAGTCTTTAGCCAAGGAGACAGGCGTGTCGCGCCGCAAACTAATAAAATACAACGACCTATATAAGAATTATCAATTAAAGGCCGGCGATATAATCTATCTCGAAAAGAAACACAACAAAGCACTAAAGCCACACGAATTTCACACAACAGCCGATGGCGAGAGCCTCTACTCCATTGCGCAGATATACGGCATTAAACTCGACAAACTGCTAAATATGAACCCGCAATTCAAAAGTTACGCAACACTTAAAGTTGGCGACATTGTAAGATTAAGATAACGCACAATAAAAGCGTATATCAGACACGCCGAGCCGCCACCCGAAAGCCACAAGAGCCAATAACACGGCACAAAGCCAACAGCTGCACAGCCCGAAAAAGCCTATGAAAACCCCAAAAGAGAGGCCGCCGGCAGCCTGAAAAAAGAGAAAAGCAGAAGAATTTTAATGAATTTTGAAAATTTCCTCTTAAAATATTTGCAGATTCACAAAAAACACCTACCTTTGCAATCGCAAACAGACAAAGTCTGAGGCGGGATGTAGCTCAGTCCGGTTAGAGTACGCGTCTGGGGGGCGTGTGGTCGCTGGTTCGAATCCAGTCATCCCGACTGCAAAAAAGGTTCTACAATTAGCTGTAGAACCTTTTTTGTGTTTATACCGTTTCGCAACCCCCGCAGGATGAGGATTTCCTTCGTTTTGATGTTTGCACCAGCTATGCTGACAGCAAACACTCAGTCGATGAGTCTCTACGAGACACGTGTTGTTGAGGGCTTGCCCGAAAAAATCTCAAACCATAGATGGCCCTACAAAAAAATAATATAGTGTGCGCACACTATATTAAAATCACTCTTTGATATATTTGCTCTTTATATCATTCCATCTAGGCAGAATGAGTTCCTTGCCATAATGTTCCTTGTATCTTTTACACAACCTTTCACTCCAATGCTCTGCAATAGTACTACGAGTATCATGGTATCTGTAAATAGTTTCTTCGAGAGCGGCAAGGAAGTCCTCAAGACACTCAAAAGAAGGATAATCTGATTTATCAGAATACCAAATAGATGGACGAATATTTACAATAACCTTATTCTTATATTGCACCTTCACCGGCCACACACCGCTTGTACTACAAATTTCCCAAAGGTTTTTCATCCAAAACTTTTCTATGGTTACAATACCGTTCTCACTCTTATATTTGATAAGTAAATGTTTTGAATGCAACTTCCACGGTTTGTCAATTATAAGGTTAATAAAACTACGAAAAGCCGCAACATCAAAGTTAGGACTACCTGTAAAGGATTTTACCTCTAACCAATCTGCTTCCAAATCATCAGGATTTAACCAAAAGTCAGGTGATGCCTGTCGCTCATTGTGAATATGAGTAATCCCCTTGCTTGTCATCCACTTATCAAGCCACTCTTCAAGGATGTTTCCAACTACATTATTTTGTTCTACCGTTATCTGATAGTCATTTAAATTAAACTTAATAGAACCAGTAGCTCCTTCAAAGGCAAAATCTTCTTGAAGTGCTTTGTAAAGTTTTTCTGTTGTGCTCATTTTATACAGTTTTTCTATATTCGACTCTTTTAGAGTACGCCTCTGCCAACCTATCAGATATAGCAGTTATAACAGGAACCGCTACGGTATTCCCTAATAAATCAAAACCTTCTGTTTGATTCACGGGAAATTTAAAATCATCCGGATAGCCAAAAAGCCTTAATCCCTCTCGCAAAGTCAGAGGTCTTACACCATTATTATCTACAACAAAATTTTTTTTCATATCCATAGCAACAAGGGTTGGTGCAATACCTTGAGGGTCAAGAATTTTATTTATCTCAAAGCTCAATTTACCCGCAACAATATTATATCCAATCTTCTTGCTTGTATCCTGTTTACGGATTTGTCTTTCTCCCCAGATTGTACGCTCAACAACCAAAGCCTTGGGATATTCCTTCTTAAGATAACCTTTTTCTACAAGGTCTTCAAGCATTGCCTTTAAGTTATCCCCCTTATAGAACTCTTTTATCATTTCTTCTGTCAACGGCATTCCATCCATCCAATCAATGCCATGCATTAAAGCCCATTTCTTTTTTCGGCGCTCACGCGACATCATATTAAGCAAATTCTTTTGCTCCTTACTAACAGGCCCTTTCATTTCAATATCCCAACTGTGAATATTATCACTGCCTCCACGCTTATCTTTTATGCTTTTACCATACAACTCCCTAGGAGAGAAATGCGACATTAGCAAGCGAGTAAACTCTGTATCAATCGTAGGTTGCCCTTGTTCTAGAATCTGTTCGAGTGTTGTATGTTTTACAGGAAAGCCGTCAAGAGATATTTTCTCTTGCATAGTTCCAATTATATAGATACGTTTACGCTCTTGAGCGACACCAAAATCTTTTGAATTTAAAACTCTCCATGATACATTATAACCGAGAGATTCGAGGTTATTTAGAATTACAGTTAAAGTTTTTCCAATAGTTTGAGTTGTATCTTCGCGGTCATGAGTTACTAAACCTTCAACATTCTCTAATATAAAACCATAAGGGCGTTTTTCTTTCAATATCCTTTCAACTTCAAAGAACATTGTTCCTCTTGTGTCTTGAAAGCCAAGACGCTTACCTGCAAACGAAAATGCTTGACAAGGAAATCCGCCTAACAAAAAATCAAAGTCGGGAATATCTCTCTCATCTATTTGAGTTATATCTCCGTTTATCACCTCATTAGGATTATTTGCTAACAGCACCTTGTAAGCGTGTGGTTTTATTTCAGATGTCATAACGCACTCTGTTTCGTAACCACATTTTTTAAATGCGATTTCAAATCCTTTGCGAATACCACCTATACCAGCAAAAAGGTCTATAAATTTAACTTTATTCATATTCAAAAATCCTAATATGTTGCAAATATAATGCATTTATCATCAAAAATCAAGCAAATCATAACATCGCATTATCTCATCTTTTCTGATTCCCAGACAACGCTTTGTAATGGCAATATTTGAGTGATTGAACAGTTCAGACAGCATAGCCAATGCCAACGCCCAATTTGTAGAGGCATTTTCGTAGATGTGCCTGCCAAAGGTCTTGCGAGGACTATGGGTAAAAAAATCTTGACTGATTTTTTACCCATATCCAGTCTTTATTCCCTTCAAAAGCACATTTTGATATACCCCCCGAAAGTTTTTTATTTAACTTTCGGGGGGTATATCACTTTATAGTGTCAGCCTCACAGTCTGTTATTCGAGTGTCGAGAAATCAATATCGGGTGCCTCTGTTGTATTACCCGTGCGTTCAAACATTGTACGCGATGCCATATACTCGTCAAAGAAACCACCCATAGTAAGGAAGAAACAGTCGCCCTCAACACCGCCGCTATAATCGAGGCGATGCTGCCCGTCTCCGGTTGCATCACACGTAAAACGTGCCTGTGTAACCGGCAACCATCGGCCATCGACTGTGCGTGCCCATTGGTTACCATAATATGCTTTTCTATTGATGTACCCCATTACCGGATTAAAATTCTCCAAGAAAGAGTGAGCATTGGTGTACCAAGTAGAAATTTTAGGACGACGGAAAGAGGCCACAAGCCTCCATTTTCCCATTGCATTGTCGTAGAAATAGGCTGTATATACGGTGCTACCTTTGCCGTCGGGCTTTACTCCCATAAGGAAGCGGCAGCGCTCACCTGCTTTCCACTCGTAGTGCATAAAGCTCTGTCCGCCCGAACCTTCGTTTCCAAAATCCTGAACAGTTACACCGGCACCTTTTTTAACGAGTGCTACGCGCAGCGAGTCGGGAATTTCGGCTGCATTATCAGTCTCGTAAGGGCTCCACACCGAGAATAGCACCCTTCTTTTATGCGGGCTGTTATTCTGCATTCCAAAATAGCCCTGTCCGAATCCGCAAGCCATATAATAGCTACTGGGAATATCCCCCTCCTCGGGTACGACTATTTCGTTGTAGAACCACTCGACATCCTCACGAGGAAGAGTGTAACCCAGATGCACCGATGGGCCGCGTCGTCCAAAATGAGTGCTAAACTCGGGGGCAACGCAAACGACGGGGGCAACGTCGCCACCGACAAGAACGGCTGCAATGTTACCAAAATCATTGTCCTTATTTATTTTCACACCGCGGATATCCATTTTTACATATCCGGGATTTTTCACCTTAAACGTCCCCACCTCGACACGTGTCAGTGTGTCGCTGTCGAGTTTAATATTTTTCTTTTCACCCAACAGAGAGACCTCGACCTGCGAGTGTCCTTTTGCCCGAAGCGCAATTTTCATTATCCCACTCTCCGATGCTCTAAAATAGTAGCTTACAACTGTCTCGGTGCTGTTCCAATTGCGCAATGAGCAATTATTTTCATCTATAAACGCACTGTTTCTTTTGTCAACCCGAGCATCTTCTTCATTAGGTGCTGCCGTTATATAGGCATTGCCCGACAAAGTAACCACTGTTTCATTTTGTACAATTGTCGGCTGTGTATCAGCGCAGCTGTGTATCAACGTAGCTGCAAACAACAATAATAAACACGAAAAACTCTTTTTCATAATTGCAATATATTTCTGTTATTATTTTATCTGTTCCGAGGATAATGCCCCGGGGTTAATCCTCAACGAGCGAGACTGTCATTGCAACATCGGCCTTGGGACGGTCGCCTGTGCCTGTCTCGACCTTTTGAATGGCCTCGACAACGTCGAGCCCCTGTTCGACCTCACCAAACACCGTGTATTGACCATCCAAGAATGGAGTGCCGCCTACGGTCGTGTAGGCCTCGGTCTGTTCGGGGGTGAACGACGGCCGACCCATTGCGCGGCCCTTTTCGATTGCCATTGCACCTAACTTCTCTTGCAGAGCCATCAGGCCGTCGCGGTCGCGGTTGCGGCGCAGGTTCATTATCTCGTCGCGATGCTCGATGGCAAGCGCATTGAAGATATTCTGCTCTTGCTGCATCTCCATCTGACGTTCGAGTTGTTTGAGCTCGGCTGCTTTATACACCTTGCCCCACACAATATAAAATTGACTTCCGCTGCTCTCTTTCTTTGGGTTGACCTCGTCGCCCAAACGTGCTGCGCTCAGTGCGCCACGCTTGTGGAAAAGCATCTCGGGCTTAATCTCGGCCTCAAGAGTGTAATCGGGGCCACCCGTGCCCAGAGATTTTCCGGCGGGAGCGCCCTTGCTGTCGGGGTCGCCACCTTGAATCATAAAATCTTTTATCACACGATGGAACAGTGTTCCATCGAAATATCCTTCACCTGCCAGCTTCAAGAAATTGTCGCGGTGTATGGGTGTCTCATCGTACAAGCGCACTGTAATATCACCCAATGTGGTCGAAATTTTAATTCTGCTCATAGTTATATTCCTTATTTTTCTCTGAATAACAGCGCAATTTAGGCAATAACTTTAACCCGACAAAATAAAGAAACAATATTTTGTTAAAAATATATAATTTTCAGTGTTTACGTTACCATTCTGTTGCAGGCCCCGAGGGCAATTGTTTAAAAGAATAACCCCACCCTCGCGGGCAAGGTTACTCACACACTTATGTTTATTCAAAATTTATTTTAGAATCATATTGTACCTTATTCCGAACCTTATTTGAAAGCCATTTTAACAACAACGAACCGGTTCATTTAATAAGACCCAAACAATTCTTACTCCTTTGCAATAATCTGCGAGGGATTGAGCCTCATCACTTTGCGTATGTGATAGCCCACAATTAAAGCCACTACAAACAGTATTATAAACAGTGCTGCCGCAAAAGCCAACAGCGGCGACAACTGTTGTCCGCCGGAAATCAGCGGCCTTGTCATATCCTTTATAAAGGCGGTGAACAGTATTATAAGCGGCAAGGATACAACAGCGGCAACAGCAAAGAGCCACATATACAATCGACAGAACAGCACTATAACGTCGCGCTTTTTGGCACCGTGTACCTTGCGCACGGCAACCTCTTTCATTCGCGAGCGTGTGTCGAGCGATATTGAGCTGTATATTCCCATAATACATATAACAATGCTCACAAGAGACAATATCCAAGCAGCACGCTCCATATTCTCGAATATATGAACTTGAGAGGCAAGTTTCTCGCGCAGATTATATATATTGGGCAACACAAGCGAGGGGTTCAATCGTCTTATCTCGGCCTTAATTTCATCATAGACATTGGCATACTCGCCATCCTCGGGCATAATCACCAGACTGCTGCTGAGGAATGAAAGAGGTTGGTTCTTTACATAAACCATATTATGCGTTTCTTTGCAATAGGGAATGTTTTTATATGTTCCGGCAATAGGCAGCGGCGGTGTGGAATACAGCTGCAATGTTCCGCTTTGCAAAAGCCCTAAATCATCGAGCCGTTTGTAAAGTTCCTCGCTGAGCAGAATATAAGCCTCGCCTTTTACCTCGGGTCTTATCCATTTGACAGGATGTTGCCACAATTCGAGAAAAGACTCATTATCAAAATAGAAGGTTCTATAATAATTTGCAATATCCTTGGCTTTTGGATTATCGCTCAGGGACAATATCTCGCTGTAGGTCTCATCATAAAAGTAGCAACATTTAACCCCCTCGGCCTCGGTAACGATATACTCTTGCAGCCGCTCATAGAAATCATCCTCCGGGGAATGTTTTGCAGTCTCGACCAACAGACCGTTTTTATAGCTCTCGTCGTTGTCGGGCACATTGTATGCCTCTTTTATAAGTCCCACCGCTTGTACAATAACCACAGCGGCACCAAGAAACAGCACGCCCACTATAAGTTGTAATCCCAACATTGTATTGCGCACGGCGTGTCCGCGACTGCGGTGCATAGCAGCAGCCACCCCACGCTGCATATTAAGAATACGGGACAGAGAGAGCCACACTGCAACAACACAAACAACCGCCACAAGCACAATAATTACAGCAAGCGAGACGCCCGTACCCTCAATAAGAAGCCCGCTCCTTTGAAAAAACTCGGCCAAATGCTTCTCGACATATTCTGTAAGCCACAGCGACATAACGACAGCCAAGATAAATGAGAGTGCAAGCATAATTGCGACCTCGGTAAAAAAGAGCGCAAAGAGGCTCTTTGTACCGGCACCGTGCACCTTGCGCAGGGCCACCTCGCGCCGACGCATATTAAACAGTTGCAACTGCATTTTCAAGAATCCTATCAACGATGCCAAAAGCACCAATGAGCCGACAATATAGATAATGGGACGGGTGAGATAGATACTCTCGGAATTCTTTTTCCACGTATAATCTATCGGGTAAGCATTGCCGACCTCTACTCCCAAAGGCCGCAAGCGGCCGTTAACCTCGTCTATAAGTTGTTGAAGAGTGTAGCCCTCGCGCAACTGCACTTGGCATTGATGCCCCTGATTACCTAAATTATGGTTATAATATTGAGCATCCTCGTCGCATGGTACAAATATAGCCGGCATAATATAGAATTCAAAGGTGGAGTTAACTTTATAAATATCGCGCACGATATAATTTGTACTACCAATCCCATCAAACCACTCTATCCACACTTGTGCACCAATCGGATTCTTATTGCCAAAAATGCGCCGCGCCTCATACTCGGGAAGCACAATCTCATTATTTTTAAGTACCGGAATTTTTTCGCCCGTAACAGCCGAGCGCATTGCGCGAAAATTCGGATACTCACACGGCGTGAGATAAAAATTAGTGCTATAGTTTTTCTTTGTCGAATCGGGCAATGTAAAAGTAAAATTACTGAATAGATAATAAACCGGAGTAACCATTATCCGCTCGGCCGAAGCAAGCCCCTCGAGCGAGGTAAATTTTGCCATCATCTCCTTTGTAATCATCGCAGGTCGTCCGACCCCATTATCGGCAAGCGCCGAGGTGTCGAGGTTTTTAAATGTCAGTATGTGGCAACGCTCGGCGTATGGTTCGTCCATAATGGGCGGCTCGCGCAGAAAGCCCATTACAAAGTGCACGACGGCAAGCGTAACAACGCCCACTGCCAACGCCACTATGCTGACAAGATTCTGTGTCTTATATTTTATGAGATTGCGCAGGGCAATTTTCAAATAATGTACAAACATATTTCGGGGGATTACATTTCAACCTCGGACACAACCTCGCCGTCGAACAAATTCACAATGCGCTCGGCATAGTTTGCATCGTGCTGCGAGTGTGTAACCATAATAATTGTGGTGCCCTCGCTGTGCAGTTCCTTGAGCAGTTCCATTACCTCTTTTCCGTGCTTCGAGTCGAGATTACCCGTGGGCTCGTCGGCAAGAATTATCGAGGGGTGCGATATTACAGCACGCGCAATTGCCACACGCTGCTGCTGTCCGCCCGAGAGTTGCGCCGGAAAATGCTGCGCACGATGCGACATTGCCACACGCTCAACCACCTCGGCAACTTTTGCACGACGCTCTTTCTTGGGAATGCCCATATAGAGCAGAGGAAGCTCGACATTCTCGGTAACACTAAGCTCGTCAATGAGATTAAAACTCTGAAACACAAAGCCCAGCTTACCTTTGCGCAGGTCGGTGCGGTCGTCCTCACTCATACAACTCACATCCTGTCCTTCGAGCATATATGTACCCTCGGTGGGAGTGTCCAAAAGTCCCAGAATATTCAGCAGAGTAGATTTTCCGCATCCGCTGGGACCCATAATAGCCACAAACTCACCTTTTTTAACTTCGAGACTTACATTTTGCAGTGCCCACGTCTCAACCTCTTCGGTCTTAAAAATCTTCTTAATGTTTTTTAGTGTAATCATAATTCTATTGTATTTTAGTTAATATTATCGTTTGTTTATTATCAGACGAGGATTTTACTCCTTTTTAATCACATCGGCTGCATTTATTTTACCCACTTTATATATTTTGTGAGCAATAGTGGTAAGCGTTACAAATGATACAATAAGTACCGATGCCAAAAGATAGGCGAATATTTCGAGCCACTCAAACAGTCCGAAAGGCTCAGTAAAGCTATGCAAAATCACCGTGAGCAACAGCCACACCGCAGCGACGAAGGCAGCAGCCACAGAGAGAAGCCTTATATAATAGCCACCGAACAGACGCATTATATCGCCTCTTTTTGCACCGTGCACCTTGCGCAAGGCAACCTCTTTTTGTCGGCCGCGGCTTTCGAGCGAGATACTCGAATAGACGCTTGCCACAATAGAGAGTATCGACACAAACACAAGCAACAGTGCAAGCCTGCTGAACAGCTCCATAATCTTCATTTGGGAGAACCACGAGTCGTAGAGACAAGAGAGAGGCACATCGTTCACACTGCCGGGGTGTGCATCGCGATATATTTTCTCCATCACCTCCTCGCAGTTGCTGTACAGCCCTCGCTTTGGGAAGATTATATAATTGAACACGTGGTAGCCCTCTACACGGGTAAGCTCCTCATCTACAATCCAGAAAGCGGGCGTATAATCATTGTAAGCAGCATAAGAATAGTGTTGCAGCGCCTTGGCATAGCCTATGAGCGTGTAGCTGCGACCACCAAAGGGTTGTTTCACACGTGTATCGGGCGACGGGCTAAGCCCCCACTTCAGGCGCAGACGCTCGGCCTCCTCGGTGCGCACATATACGGCCGTCGTATTTCTCTCTTTGCCGCGGGGACACTCGGGAGTAATCTTTATTCCAAGATTCTCGAAAATACCCTCATCGCTGACAGTATAACTGTATTCGTACTCCTGTATATTACCCTTATCGTCCATTCGTTCAATGTAGTGCATCAACAGTTCATTGTCAATGACAGGCGCTGTTAAAGGCTTTAAAATGGCAAAGCTTATATGTTCAATCGTGCCTGTGTGCATAAGTTTGTTTTTAAGGTCGGGAAGATGGTCGGCCTCCCCTAAAAACGCGCCGCCAACGACCAATGCGCGACGGTAGCGCGAGCTGTCATCGGGCAGCACATCACGCTGCTCACTGTAAGTGTCGTTTATAAGATAGAAAAGTCCCAGAATCGCAAGAATAAGAAACATACTCACTGCCATCTGCACGCTAATCATAATACTCTGCCCCACGGTGCGCGGATGCCCGCTGCGTCCCACGCGCAACCCCACAGGCTTGCGCAACTGCCGCTGCACAATAGCCGAAGCTACAAGCACGGTTACAAGCAACGTGCACAGTATCACCCACTGCGAAGTACTATATATTGCATCCAGATTAAACACAATCCCTCCGTGAATCTTATATATTACGGGCAGCGCATAATGGGCCAAGGCCGAGACTATTACAACCGACACAAACGAGGTGAGAATAAAGACAATAAGAATCTCTATGGCCAGCAACGCAATCAACTGTCGGGGACGAGCACCCATTATGCGACGCAGGGCAAGCTCGCGCGA
This sequence comes from uncultured Bacteroidaceae bacterium, assembly GCA_964470845.1. GTDB lineage: Bacteria > Bacteroidota > Bacteroidia > Bacteroidales > Bacteroidaceae > HGM04593. The sequence continues at coordinate 19,984 of CAYYEL010000034.1, forward strand.
GCGAAGCGAGAAGAGCTGCAACTGCATTTTCAGATAGCCCACAGCAGCAATGAGCAGCACACTGCACCCTAAGAACAGAATCGCAAATACAAAGACCACTGCAATTACACCCTCGTCGCCCCAGTCAAAATCGTTCACCGTGTAGGTAAAATAATACTCGGGCATTGCCGACGACAACTCCTTATGCAGTTGTGCGGCGGTTGTTCCGGGAACAAGTTCAATGCGCAGGCCCTTAGAACGATAAATTGGGGGCGGCACTTTCCCGACAATGAATATTCCGCTGAAGCTATCATCTAAATGGTCGGCAGTGTTAAGCACATCGTCTATTGTTACCGTCTCGCCATTAAAAGCATCATAAATTGCAAGGCCGCGCGGGTCGGCACCTTTGCCATAGACCTTGTCGCGAATATCGGCGGTTATAAGCACAGTACCCTCCTTCATTTCCGGGATTCTCTCGCCTGTAACGGCGCTTGTGTACCACTTATAATGAAAAAAACGTGGCGAGCAGACACCATAGGTGCTCTTCAGTATTTTTCGTTCACCCTCTTTTGTCTCATATTCGGTGTCCTTACCCATAAACACAGATGCAAAATGAGCGTCGCGCATCGAGGGAATATCGCACTCGTTAAGACGAGTATAAATATTATGGTCGAGCCACTCCTCATCGTCAAGCTGAATGTCGGCAAAATTCTCGTCAAGCGTTTTTCGGTTCTTATACTGCTCCTCGGTCATTTTATATAGGTGTACAGTAACCACGCTTTTATCAATCTCGGATAGGTAAATATCGAGGACAACACTTTTCATTATATACAGGGTGATTGCGAAACAGACAACACCCACAGCGAGGCTCAGGACAGATATTGTATTCTGTATCTTGTACTTGAGCAAATTGCGCCAAGCAATTTTTAAATAGTGTATAAACATATTTTTAAATTTTAAAATTTTTCAAAAAACATTTCGTAACGGGTGCAGCGGTGGCAACCCTTTTATTTGCAAAGTTAGAAGTTTCTTGAACATAAAAAATGGCAAAACATTTGACTACTATAAGAAAATATATTTTAGAAATTCTAACAGCTTCTTAGTTTATTGTTCGATAATTACCTCCTCGGCGTCGCCTATACGGTCGTATCCGCTGACAATCACGCGGTCGCCGGGTGAGAGCCCTCGAATTATCTCAAATTGTTCGGGATTCTGACGGCCGACCTCAATCTCAACACGTCGGGCAATGTTTGTCCCCTCCTCGATGCGAAAAATCCACTCGCCACTGTTCTTCTGATAAAAATCGCCTCGCGGAATTACCACAGCCTGCTCGCTCTGTCCAAGCTCGACCTTTACACGGTAGCTCTTTCCCAAACGTATATTCTGCGGGATGCGGGAATTGAACAAAAGGTCAATAGCAAACTCGCGATTCTTAACCTCGGGAACCACCCGACTGATGCGTAAGCCGAAAGTATCCTCCTTCTGCACTATTGTAGCCGGCAGGCCCGCAAAAATCCGTTCGACGTAATATTCGCTGAGTTGTGCACTCATTTTATAGCGGTTCATAATTTTAAGCTCGCCTATCTTTGAGCCCGCCGCCACCTGCTGCCCGATGATAAGATTCAAATGCCCAAGCTGACCATCAAAGGGAGCACGAACCACTAACCCCGATGTGCGCCGCAGGGTTGCCTGCAATTTACGATGAGCAGCCTCACGGTCGGAAGCAATCATCCGGCGACGCAGATGCGTGGCGGCCGTGTCGTGCCCAAGGCTCTGCATTTGCAGCATCAGCTTCTTGTGTTGATGCTCGCTCTCGGCCTCGACAATGTCAAGCTCGGCACGGCTTTTTATGCCCATTGAAAATTCCTCGCGGCTCTGTATCAGTTTGCGTTCGAGCAGGGTTATCTGATACTGCTGCTCAAGTGTCTGAAGGCGAAGGTCGATACTATTTTGCTCCATCTGAATCTCCTGCTCGCGCAGATTACGTTTGTTTTTTTCCCACTGCTCGCGCTCTTCCTCAATCGAGCGCATAAGCTCGGGGTTGTTAAGAACAAGGATTGTGTCGCCTTGTTTCAGCATTGTACCCTCCTCGCAAGCTATACGCTCGACAAAGCCACTCTCAAGAGCGTTCAACTGAATGGTCATTATGGGGTGTACAATCCCTTCGACCTCGACAAATTCCATAAAAGCATCCTCCTTCACCTCGGCTATACGCAGACGCTCTTGCTTGACGCTTAGACGCGACGGGGATACAAGAAGTACAATCGTGTAAATAATAATGGTAACTAATGCGCCGCCTGCGACAATGTGCGCAAGGTACTTTTGATACCACGGACGCGGTGGTCGTTTAATATCCATAATTTTTTATTCTATTGGTAATTGTTCGGTAATTTCGCATTGTGTATGAAAATCGTATCCTGTGATGCTTCGGAGCGTATAGTACAAACTCCAATAGGTGCTCATTGCATAAAGATAGGAACGCCCCGAGGAATTTTGCTCGGCGATGGCATCGTTAAGGTCGAGCAACGTGTTCCTGCCCATTATATAAAGGCGCATTGCCACTGTGTGGCGGTGGCGGGCACGCTCGTCGGTGAGGCGTGCGATGCGCACTTTTCGTGCCTGCATATTGAATTGTGCCACGAGTTTCTGTACATTTTGTCTGAAGTCGTCCATTCCCTGCTGTGCCTGAATATCGACAAGCTGCTGTTGCGAGCGTGCTACACGCACCTTGCCACGTCCGCGCCCCCAATCGAGCAGGGGCAAAGAAATTGACAGGCTGCCATACTCCTGCGTCATTGGACGCTTATAGGCAGCGGGTAGCGTGCTTCCCGTTTGCGAGAGGCCGAATTGCAGATAAATATCGGCTCTGAGGCCGGCGTTTGCCTTGGCGTTTGCAAGGTTGCTGCGTGCCTCGCGACGTATGCGCTCGAAATATACGGGGTCGGGGCTGTTGAGCATTGCCTTTTTTAGTGCCTCGGACAGCGGGACTGTAAATTCGGGGACACTGTCGGGCAAGATGAGGCTTATATGAGTATCTTGCCCCACTCCCAGAAAAGAGCGGAAACTCTGCAACGCCTCTTCGAGTGAGATTTGCGCATCCATTGCGTTTGTCTCCTCGCCCAAGCGACGAATTTCGAGTTGCAGCATCTCATTTTCGGTGATTGTACCGAGTTTGTAGCGCCCCTCGGCCATACGAAAAAGAGTGTCGGCATTGGCATAGTTGCTGTGGGCCATACGCAGATTACTCTGTGCGGTGGCAAGATTAAAGAAATAACTGCACGTCTGAGCCGACACAAGCTCCACCGCCTCGGCGTAACTCTTTTTGGCCTCGGTGTATCGCAACGGTTCAATCCGCCTGTCCCATTTTAGACTATTGTAACCGAAAAGGCTCTGTGTGTAACCTATGCTCACAGGAATTGTACTGAACATATTCATTTTTGTCTCCATCTCGCGCAGAT
>CAYYEL010000035.1:0-23412 GCA_964470845.1 uncultured Bacteroidaceae bacterium
CTACAAGCGCAAAGGCACAAGAAAGCCTTCCCGATGCACAATCCTCCGACCCTATAAAGACCCAATATATGAAAGGATTCCCACCACCCCCCGAAAAGCGCCTTAGCGCCACCGACGGTTCATTTTTCAAATTCCCCGCCCTCAGATACAGCGTAGTACATATGCGTGAGTTTATGCCCACGGTGAACGTGCCGCGCGGCAACTGTGTTACTCCCGTAGATTTTCGACGCGCGATAGACAAAAATATCGACACACTCACCTTTGTTCCCACCGGAACAAAAGAGTCGATGACGTGGAAAGAATCGCTCGCTGTCAATTACACCGACGGAATGCTCATTCTGCATCGTGGAACAATTATATACGAGAAATATTTCGGTTCACTCACCCCCGAGAGTGTTCACGCCCTTATGTCGGTAACAAAATCATTTACAGGCATACTAGCATCGGTGCTTGCAGCCGAGGGACTATTGGACACAGCAAAGCTCGTGAAAGAATATATTCCACAGCTTGTCCACTCGGGATTCGGCGATGCAACCGTCCGTGAAGTAATGGATATGACAACAGCCATAAAATACAGCGAAGATTACAACGACCCCAACGCCGATGTGTGGAAATTCTCGGCAGCGGGCAATGCAATGATTCCCCATCCCGAGGGCACAGCGCAGGGATTCTACGACTATCTGCCCACAGTGGTAAAAGATGGCGAGCACGGCAACATTTTCGGCTACCGCACAGCCAACGCCGAGGTTCTTGGATGGATTATAGCCACAGTAAGCGGGAAGAGTGTCGCCACACTGCTCACCGAACTTATATGGAGCAGAATGGGAATGGAGCAAGATGCTTACTATCAAATTGATGCACTTGGAACGCCCTTTGCAGGCGGAGGGCTTAATGCCTCGCTGCGCGACCTTGCCCGAGTGGGCGAAATGATACGTCGGGGTGGCGAGTGGCAAGGCAAGCAGATAATCCCACACAAGGCCATCGAGGACATTCTCAATGGCGGCAGTAAAAAAGCCTTCGCAGCCTCGGAGTATGGCAAGACACTAAAAGGTTGGAGTTACCGCAATATGTGGTGGATAACCGAAAATAAGAATGGTGCATATATGGCACGCGGAGTACACGGACAGGCAATATACATCGACCCGGCAGCACAGATGGTGATTGTACGATTAGCGTCGTCGCCGCACAGCAGCAATCTTGAGCTTGACGCAACGTCGCTCCCTGCCTACGAGGCTGTCTCGCGCTATCTTCTGCAAAAGTAGTTGCGCACGCTTCAGAGAGGCACAACATCAATTACGGTCAAAGTATCGCCATCAACCGTAAAGCGAACATCAAACTTATCAAACGGCATCCCATACTCTTTTGTCGGCGAGCGATGATACTGCGGACGAGGGTCGAGCGCAAGCACCTTCTTTAGCGCCCCGAGCAACCCTGAAGGGATACGACGCTCAAGCTCGGGTGGAAATAGCACACTCAAACCCTGCCACTTGTGCTCATCGACAAAGCCGCTGCGAGCCTCGGGGTGCGCATCGCAATAAGCGACGTAGGGTTTAATATCGTATATGGGCGTACCATCCATAAGGTCGGCACCACAAACATTTATCACCGGAGAATGTCCGACGACACACTCTATACTCTCAATCTTCACCGACGAGAGCCCAAGAGCATTGGGACGAAAAGGCGAGCGTGTAGCAAACACCCCAACCGCCCTGTTGCCACCGAGCAGCGGCGGACGCACCGTTGCGTGCCATTTTCCGGTGCTCTCGGCGGCATTGCCCGAAAATCCCCAAATGAGCCACAGATAATCGAACCCTTCGAGACCGCGCAACGCATCGGCACATGCATAGGAAGGTTCAAAGAGAATCTGCCCGCGAAGCTCTTCAATAATTCCGCTCTGACGCGGAATACCGAATTTCGTAGGAAACAGTGAACGAAAATATGCTATGGGTTCGATATTCATCACCTGCGAAGATACAAAAAAGCTCCCGACAATCTCGTGCCGCTCAATAAAATTTCGTTCAACACATATATTTCTTTTTGCAAAAAGAGAAAAAAATATTACTTTAGCCCAATATTCAAAAAAACAGACAAAAATGGACACTTTACTTTTTATAGGCGGCATCGGATGGGGCGAAATTCTGATTATTGCACTCATCGTGCTACTGTTCTTCGGCGGAAAGAAAATTCCCGAAATGATGAAAGGCTTGGGCAAAGGCGTCAAGAGTTTCAAGGATGGGATGAACGGCATCGACGATGATAAAAAAGAGGATAAATAACCCTATGTAATACTGTGAGCAACGATAGTACATCATTTTGGGATAATCTCGAAGCACTGCGTCGTTCGATTCTGCGCATATTCCTTGTATTGCTGTTTTTTTTTGCAGCAACATCTATTCTGTTACCCTACATTTTCGACACATTAGTGCTTGCCCCTGCCACAGCCGATTTTTTTCTGTATCGTCTGACAGGCATCAAGGCGGGCCAGATAAACATTATAAACATAAATGTAGCCACACAATTTCTAACGCACATTAGCACAGCCTTTTGGTTGGCATTTATAGCAACATTCCCCTATATGATATTTGAATTGTGGCTTTTCCTGCGGCCTGCACTATACAGAGACGAGCGCCGTAGCGTTGCCGCAGCCTTTACATTGGGGACAGCAATGTTCTATATTGGATGCGCCATCGGCTACTCGATAGTATTTCCTCTGACATTCTCGTTCTTGGCCAATTATAGCCTGAGCAGCACAATTACCGACAGTGTCTCGCTCGATTCATATATGAGCACATTCCTTACGCTCATCTTTACAATGGGCCTGCTCTTCGAGCTGCCACTGCTCATAAGGCTGCTTTCGAGCATCGGGTTAGTGAGCAAAGAGCAGTTAAAAAAGTACCGACGACACGCATTTGTGGCTCTGCTGGTAATTGCTGCAATAATAACGCCCGGCGGCGACCCCTTTACACTTATGGTTGTAACACTCCCGTTATATTCACTTTACGAATTTGGGATTTTAATAAGTGCTAAGAAAAAGAGCCGTTAATAAACATATAACATATTGGGGCGCAACAAAGTACGCCCCAACAATTCGCAAAAAGAGCCCGACAAAGAGCTATAATTTTAATTATTCTTTCACAAGTTCCATCATTGCCCAACGATTATCCTCGGCACAGCCTACGTAACGCAAACCGCAACGCTCGGCTTCGGCTTTTAGCACATCAACATCCTCGACATAAAATCCGCTCAAGAAAATAGTAGAGCCCGCGTGCATACAACGCACATAATGCTTAATATCGGCCAACAGAATATTACGGTTAATATTGGCTATGACATAATCGAAGCAGTCGGAGGCTTTAAGCGCCTCGACACCTCCCAAGCGCACCTCAATCTGCGGAGTATTGTTAAGGCGGATATTCTCTTTGGCATTTTCGTAGGCAAACTCATCAATATCTATGGCAACAACGTCTTTTGCGCCGTGCATCTGCGCAAGAATTGCCAGCAGCGCCGTTCCGCACCCCATATCGAGTACACTCTTCCCGCGCATATCGGCAGCAATAATAGCACGCAACATATGACAGGTAGTTTGATGATAACCTGTTCCGAATGCCATCTTTGGGTCGATGAGAATATCATACTGTGCCTTTGGAACATCAGCATGGAAGGTACTGTGAATTACACACTTATCGTCTATAACAATTGGTTGGAAATAATTCTTCTCCCACTCGGTGTTCCAATCCTCGCCCTCGATATTCTCTACACTGTACGTTATAGAAAATCCCTCAAGCGGAAAATTCTCGACCACCCCGACAAGTGCCTCGGCACTGAAAAGCGCCAAAGGCGCATACGCAGTCATTCCGGCATCCTCGGGTACAAAACTCTCGAACCCAACCTCGGCAAGAAGCGCCGCAAGAACATCTGTTGCAGCCTCCTCATAAGGTGTTACTGCAAACGTAACTTTTGTATAATCGTTCATATTTTCCCTAACTTTTTGCGAAAATAATACAAAAGTGTGGAACATACACACTGAACAATTGTAAAATTTTGCTCATAATAGATAAAAGATGAGTAAAATAAGGCCATTATAACCATTTTTTTGGTTACTTTGCAGTAGGCAAAGAGTAGCAAAAAAGAAAATGACAGAAAAGAGCCCCAAAGGCAGCCTTGCAAAAAAGATATTAAGAACCTTAACGATTCTGATATTGTGCCCCACAGTCCTGCTGTGGGTAATTATTATTGCGCTCTATATTCCTGCATTTCAAGAGTTTGCAGCAAAGCAAATGTGCCAATGGGTAAATAACAATAGTGAATACGAGCTATCCATAGGCACTTTTCATCTGCAATTTCCGTTGACTGCAACCATCGACAGTTTCCAAATAAGAAAAGAGGGCGAGACACTGCTCGCAGGCCGACAAATTGAGGCCGACATTCGTCCGGCTGCCCTACTCCGAGGTGCCATAGAGGTTAATTACCTGTCAATCGACCACACACTAATAGACACCCGCGACGTTATTGAGAGCACTCGCATCAAAGGCAATATAGGGTATTTTCGTACTACGGCACGCAGCATACACCCCTCGGACGAAAAACTCAATATACGCAGACTTTATCTTGCCGATAGTAATATTGACGTTACCCTGAAGAGTAGCGAAGAGAGTGAGGACAGCACAAAAAACAGCACCAATTGGATTATAGCGCTGCGTAAAGGCGAGATAAGCAACGTAGGGGTGAACATAAAGATACCCGAGGACACTATTGAGATAAGCACTACAATCGGAGAATTTAAGATAGCCGATGCAACGGCCAATCTTGGAACAGAACATTTTTCACTGCAAGCACTGACACTGAAAAAAAGCAGTGCACAATATCACCGTGGCACACAACCCGACAGCATCGCTCCACTCGACCATCTATATGCCACAGACATCAACATTAAAGCAGGGCCTGCAAGCTACAGTCCCAAAGAAGCATCGGCCGAGGTTAAAGAATTTACCCTTACACAAAAAGACGGCTTTAAAGTAGAGCAACTGAGCCTGCTGGCACAGGCCGACGCCGAGGCTCTTAATATTGAGCATCTGAAGTTAACAACAGCAAACGGCACAACCCTTGGAGCAAAAGCCACAATCCCCCAAGAGATTCTAAAAGGCACGAAAGGCGGCCGAATGAGTGCCGAGGCCAAACTACACATCGAAAAAACCGACCTGCGACGCATAGTATCATCGTCGCTCTATAAGAGCATCGACTTTTTACCCGATTCGATGCTCGACGCAAACATCAAGCTCAGCGGTAATCTGCAACAGTTGAACATCGACACAGTGAACGCCTGTATCCCCCTGTTATCGGACATAGGAGCAAAAGGTACAATAAGCAACATTCACAAAAGCAAAGACATTAAAGCTCAAATAAAATTCAACGGACACATTGCCGACCTTGCAAAGGTAGTCAACAGAGGCGCAACGCCCGACACCCTTTCCCGTGAAACACTCCTACTGCAAGGCAGCGGTTCGATTGAACAAAATATTTGCAGCCTCGCCGTTCGCGCACTTACCGGCGAGGGGCGTGCCGCTATCCGTGCAAGCTACAACATAAAAGAGGGCGACTACAACGCCCGTACACGTCTGCGAGGCATAAACCTATCAAACATTCTGCCCGATATTCCGCTACACAAACTGACAATGTCGCTCAAGGCCGAGGGCAAAGGCTTTGCCCCTCTCGACCCTGCGACCCGCTACAACTGCAATCTACAAATAGACACTCTGCGATACGACACAATAGCACTACACAACATACATCTGACTGCAAGGCAAATAAACGGGCTCTCGTCCATAATATTAAACTCGCTCGACCCCAATCTTGCACTGCAAATAACAGCCGCCACACAACTCGACAGCACTCTAATCACCAACAGCTCACACATTGAGCTCAGCAGTGCACTGCTGAACAAAATTGGCCTTACGGCAGCACCAATAGAAGCCGCAATGTCCCTCGACATTATAGCATCCACCAATATGCAACAAAGCCACAATGTAAAAATAAAAGGCAACGGATTCAAATTAGTAACCCTAAAAAAGACCTTTACCCCCGCCCCACTCGATTTTGAGGCCTTAACCTCGCCCGACACAACTTATGTTAATATATACACCGGCGACCTGAAGATTGTCGGCACGATGGCAAGCGGCTACGTAGGACTGAGCGAGGCGTTCAAGAGAATCGAGCGTCTCTACAACGAAGCACGCACAAGCGAGCGTACACTATATCATGTCAACGACTACGAGAAAGAGCTGCCCGATTTTTCACTGAGTATCGACTGCGGCCCCCAAAATATAGTTTCAAACTTCTTAAGATACAAGGATATAGATTTTAACAATGCCAAACTCGACATTAAATTAAACGATAAGAAAGAGATTAACGGACGCGGCGGTGTCTATGGTTTCAAGAGCGGGAGTATGCAGCTCGACACCGTACAATTCTCACTGCGTCAGGAGAGCAATCTGATACGCTATTTTGCAGGCATACGCACCCGCTCGCTCGACCCCGAGCAAAAGAAACTAAAATTCTACTCGGCACTCTATGGCAATATCAAAAAAGACAGTATCACCACAAACTACGTTTTTCGCGACAACACCGACCACATAGGTGCACGTATAAAGATGTTCACACATTTGAGCCCACAAACGCTAAAATTACATTTCGACCCCGACGCCATAATCTTGGGGCACACCTTCCGCTTCAACCCCGACAACTATATATCGGTGGGAAAAGACTATGCCATACGCAGCGACATAGAGTTAAAAGACTCGCTAAATTCAGGAGTGCGCCTACTATCGAGCAAGGACACCACGCAACTGCGCGACCTAAGCGCCGAGCTATTCAACGTCGATTTAAAATCACTTACAGCCCTGCTACCATTTGCCCCCGACATTTCAGGAACGATAAATGCCGACATTCACTACCGCGACAACGACGGACAGATGCTTGCAAGCAGCGACATTCAGTGCACAAACATAATATATGAGGAGACCCCTATGGGCGACGGGATAATAGAGCTTGCCTATCTTCCCAAAGGTAAAAACAGACATTATATCGACCTTACACTGCATCACAACAACACTCAGATACTAAACATCTACGGCGATTATCTTGGCGACAGCATCAGCCCCGTCATCGACGGCGAGGCTGTTCTGACACATTTCCCATTACAACTATCCGAGGCCTTCATAAAAGAGAGCAGACTGAGCCTCGGAGGTTATATTGACGGAAATATGACCCTCAAAGGCAAGATTGAAAGTCCCCTAAGCAACGGCGAGATACATTTCGACTCAGTCTCGGCCGATGCACCTATGTTTGGCGCAAAGCTCCACCTTAAAGACGACCGCGTCGAAATAAGAAACAACAAATTGACATTCAACAATTTCGATATTTATGCCCACAGCTACACCCCCTTTAAAATAAACGGTACGATAGACATAAAAAATCTGTTCAATCCCAATTTCGACCTATTGATGCGTGCCAATGATTATCAGATAGTAAATGCGAAACGTCAAAAAGGGAATATGCTCTATGGAGTTATGTCGCTCAATTTTGCCTCCGAGGTGCGCGGCCCGCTCGACGCTCTGCAAGTAAACGGCTCGGCCACTCTGCTGGGAAAAAGCGATATTACCTACGTGATGCAGGACACCCCGCTCGCCACCGAAAATGAGCTCGACGGCCTTGTCAGCTTTGTCAATTTTGCCGACACGACACAAATAAACGAAATTCTCCCACCGAGTATCGATTTTGGCAACCTAACGATGAATATCACACTGAGCATCGAAGAGGGGGCACGCATAAATGCCGATTTTGACGAGAATCGCAGCAGCTACATACAACTGCAAGGAGGCGGCAACCTCAATCTGACATACACCGACGAGGCCGGAATCAGCCTCACCGGACGCTACACACTAAATAACGGACAACTAAAATACACCCTGCCGATAATTCCGCTTAAAACATTCAACATAAGCGATGGAAGTTACATAAATTGGACAGGCGATATTCTGAACCCTACAATCAATATAACAGCCCTTGAGCGTATGACCTCATCGGTAACAATGGAAGATGGAAATTCGCAGGCAGTAGCTTTTGACGTCGGCGTCATACTTACAAACACCCTCGACAATATGGGACTGAGCTTCACCCTGTCGGCACCCGAAAATGCCGCAGTACAGAATGAGCTAAATTCCATCGACAAAGAGACACTGAACAAATATGCCGTAACGATGCTGATAACCGGCGCTTATCTGGGCAGCAGCGGCGGAATAACCGTATCAAACGCCTTAAGCTCGTTCCTCGACGCCCGCATCAACGACATTGCCGGAAACGCAATGAAAAGCGTCGATATTAACGTAGGAATAACCGACGTTGACAACAGTCAGACGGGCGATACATACAAAAATTACTCGTTCAGTTTCGCCAAACGATTCTGGAACGACCGACTGACAATAATCATTGGCGGCGAGGTGAACAGCGGAAACAATGCCGAGCGCAGCAACAGTTTCATCAACAATGTATCGCTCGAATGGAAAGTAAGTGAGCAGGGCAACCGCTACATACGCCTATTCTACGATAAGAATTACGAATCGATACTCGAAGGCGAAATTACCGAGACAGGCGTTGGATACGTCTATAAGCGTAAGCTCGACAATCTTAAAGAATTGCTTATTTTTCGCAAGAAAAAAGAGAAACAACCCACCGAGCCGCAAAACAAAGAACAAGAAAAATGAGAAAAGGGCTGATATACATATTGTTTCTGATGGTAATATACTCCTGCTCGACCACAAAGCTCATCGAAAATGGCGAGCAGCTATACACCGGTACCAAGAAAATAGAATTCGAGGGCCGCAAGGAGTATGCCTCGACCCTCATTGGCGAGAGCGCAATAACCGAGATTGAGGCCGCACTTTCGGCGCCCCCGAACGCCTCCATTGCCGGCAGTGCAAAGTACCGCAGCATCCCTTTCGGTCTATGGTGGTACAACGCCTACGCCGACAGTAAAAGCAAAGTGGGACAATGGTTTTTCCGAACCTTTGCAACCACCCCTGTGCTCATCTCAAAAATAAACCCCGAACTGCGCTCGCACGTGGGTACTAACATTCTTAGCTACTATGGATATTTTAACGGGAAAGTAACACCACGCATAATTACAAACAAAAAGAACCCCAAGAAAGCATCGGTCGAATACTACGTAACACTGCACGAGCCTTACACACTGGGTAGCATCGAGTATCGAGGATTCTCGCAACAGGCCGACAGCCTCATAGCAGCGACACAGCGTCAGAGCCTGCTGAAAAGCGGCGAACAATTCAGTGTAAACAATATCAGCGGCGAACGCGAACGGCTGAACACCCTGCTGCGTAACAACGGCTACTATTATAGTCAAACAGCATATATAGAGATTCTGGCCGATACAATAAACACACCCGGAAAAGTAGAATTACGCCTGCAACCGATAAAAGGGCTATCGGCACATATTAAACGCCCCTACACAATAGGACACACATATATGCACATATATGACAACAACAGCACAGTAAAAAGAGCACAGACAACCGACACATTAACCCGACGCAATATAAGCTACATATACACACAGGGCAAGAAAACTCCGGTGCGTGCAGGAGCAATTATGCGTAATATATTTCTGCATAGCGGCGAGCCCTACTCGCAAGAGCTTCAGCAGAAATCGTTGCAACAGTTGAGCAAGATGAACATCTTCAGCAGCGTAAATTTTGCTTTTACCCCAAGAGGCAACAGCGACACGCTCGACCTGAATTTAACCGCGCAGCTCGACAAGCCCTACAACTTTACATTCGAGCTCAATGCAACCTCGAAAAGCAATAGTCAGATTGGGCCGGGAAGCAAAATAACCCTGTCGCGAAACAATATTTTCCGAGGCGGCGAAGTACTTAAACTATCCCTTCAAGGCTCTTACGAATGGCAAACAGACGGCAGCCTCAAAGGGCGTCAGGCTGTTATAAACTCGTGGGAAATTGGCAGCGACGTATCGCTCACCTTTCCGCGCCTATTCTTCCCGGTAGTCCATCGTCGTTACCTACGCTTCCCCGCAACAACGTCGTTGCGTCTGTATGGCAGCCAAATGAACCGCTCGGGATTCTTTAAAATGGTACACGTCGGCGGCGATATAACATACAATATCTACACAAAGCGCACAACAACACACACCGTTACTCCGTTCCGTCTGACATACGATATGTTGCAGCGCACAACAGCCAAATTCGACAGCATCGCAGCCGAGAACCGCTCCATTGCCAACAGTTTTCGTAACCAATTTATTCCTGCGATGCAATATACATTTACCTACGACAACACCCCCACCGCACATCGCAATAAAACGTGGATAGAGGTCTCGGCAACATCGTCAGGTAATGTAACCTCGCTTATTTTTGCGGCTTTTGGTCAACAGTGGGACAAGAAAGATAAGAACCTGTTCAACAACCCTTACGCACAATTTCTGAAACTAACCGCCGAGATTAGACAACTCTACCGCATAAACGCAAAAAATCACATCGCCACACGCTTTATGGCAGGGGTAATAAAGAGCTACGGCAACTCGGACTATGCACCATACAGCGAACAATTTTACATAGGAGGTGCCAACAGCCTGCGAGCCTTTACGGTGCGCACAATAGGCCCGGGAAGCTACCACCCCGACAAAGAGACACGCTACTCTTATCTCGACGAGACCGGTACATTGAAATTTGAAGCAAACATCGAATATCGTTTCGGATTGTTCGGGAATCTCAACGGCGCGCTTTTTGTCGATGCCGGCAACGTGTGGTTGCTCAAGAAAGACAAGAGCCGCCCGGGTGGAGAATTCAAACTCGACAGCTTTGCCGACCAAATAGCACTGAATACCGGTGCCGGACTGCGCTACGACCTTGAGTTTATGGTGCTGCGTCTCGATTTTGGCATCGCACTGCACGCACCCTACGACACGGGAAAAAGCGGTTACTACAATATACCCTCGTTCGGAAAAGGCTTTGCTTGGCATTTTGCCATAGGCTATCCGTTCTAATGACGGCTCTCGGCAAAGATACGCAACCCGTCGAGCGTATCATTAAAAAATATCGCCCCGTTAGATGCTCTGAAAATTTTATCGTTCGAGATTGAGATATTGCGTTCGTGCGCAGGATAACGGTCGGCGTCGGCGATGATTATATCGTCGCAACGCTCTTTTCGTCCCAACATTTCAAAATAGCAGCAGGCCGTTTCATAAGTATTCAGACGATTCTGCGCACCATAATTATACACTCCGCCTGCAAGCGAAAATGTGCGTGGCAAAAATTCCACCACCTCTTTCACCCACGTAATTCCGCGATACTCACGCACCGGAAATGCGAGTTGCGAACCCTCGCACAGAGCTTTTTTGAAATTCATTACAAAATTGGCGTGCACAGGCAACTCCTCACGCTCGTCGTCGTACATCCACGTTGCACGCAACGCCACAGCATCGGGTGCGTGCTCAAAGAGCAGCTGCTCGGCAAGTAATTTATGACGAGCGTAGTGAGTCTCGGGAGCAACAGCAATCTCCTCGTTCAAAAGCCCTGTCTCTAAATTCCCATTATAAATTTGGTCGCTCGAAAAGAAAACAAATTTTATTCCACGAGCCGCAGCCGCACGCACAAGATTTTCTGTGCCCGACACATTTACCTTAAAGCTATCGTCGGGGTGCTGTTCGCAAAAAGCAGTGTTTGACAGAGCCGCAAGATGCAGCACCGCCTGCGGATTGTAAAAAGCAAAATAACTCTCGACCGAGGCACGGTCGGTAATGTCAAGCTCGGCGTGCGAGGGAGCAAGAATCTCATATTCGCCGGCCCATCGCCTAACGAAACGGCTGCCCACAAATCCGCTTGCACCTGTAAGCAATATTCTTAACATAATTGTATCTATTTAGAGTGGTTCCACAAATCATAAACCAACCAAGAAACCATTTAAATTTCTAAAAAACTTAACTACATAAATTTAAACAACGTCCTAATTTTTCAGCGAAAATAACCAAAATTTACTTAATAAGAAAAAATGAGTAACAAGAAAGAAATAATTTCCCTAAAAACACTCCACGAATAATAATAAATATTGTATTTTCGCGTAATAAACTTTTACAACCGAAAAAACAATAAAACAAATGAAATCTTTACGTTCACTCTTCAGGATAGGTCTCGGGCCATCGAGCAGCCACACAATGGGGCCCAACCGAGCAGCAAAAGAGTTTGCCCGACGTTGTCCCGATGTCGATTCTTACCGCGTTACACTCTACGGCAGCCTTGCCGCAACAGGCGAGGGGCATATGACCGACAAAGCAATAATCGAGGTACTTGAGCCCATAGCACCACTGGAGCTTGTGTGGGAACCGACCATATTCCTGCCCTTCCACCCCAACGGTATGAAATTCGAGGGAATAAAAAAAGGAAAGCCCATCGACGAATGGATAATATACAGTATAGGCGGAGGCGAGCTCGCCAACGAGCACACCCGCAAAGACGAGGCCGATATTTACCCATTGACCACCCTGCACGAGATTATGGAATGGTGCGACGAGACAGGATGCAACTATTGGGAGTATGTCGAGAAATACGAAGGCCCCGAAATCTGGGACTTTCTATCCGAAGTGTGGGAGACGATGAAAGAGACCATCAGACGCGGCCTTGAGCACGAAGGCGTGCTTCCGGGCGGCCTCGGCATACAGCGTAAGGCCTGTACCTACCTTCTGAAAGCAGCCTCATACACAGCATCGGTGCGCAGCAAGGCCAAGGTCTATGCCTACGCCCTTGCCACAAGCGAAGAGAATGCAAGCGGCTCGAAAGTAGTAACAGCCCCCACCTGTGGTTCGTGCGGAGTACTGCCGGCAGTGCTCTACCACCTATCACAAGAGCACATAAGCAGCGAACCGCGCATTCTGCGTGCCCTTGCCACAGCCGGACTATTCGGCAATATTGCTAAAGAAAATGCCTCAATTTCGGGTGCCGACGTCGGCTGTCAGGGCGAGGTTGGAGTAGCCTGTGCGATGGCAGCCGCAGCAGCCTGCCAGCTTTTCGGCGGAACAATCACACAAATTGAATATGCAGCCGAAATGGGCCTTGAACACCATCTGGGACTAACCTGCGACCCAATGTGCGGCCTTGTTCAAGTACCCTGTATCGAGCGCAATGCCATTGCCGCATCACGCGCTCTCGACGCCTGCACCTACGCCACCCTATCCGACGGAAAGCACAAGATAGACTACGACCGTATAGTCGAGGTAATGCGCGAAACAGGACACGACCTCCCCAGCCTCTATAAAGAGACCTCGACCGGAGGAATCGCCAAAATAGACACAAAAAAACGTAAAAAAAAGAACCAAGAATAACAACACAATCACACTATGAAGAAAATCCTTTTATTAGCCACACTGCCACTACTACTCGCAGTCTCGTCCATCGAAGCACAGGATAACGACAAAAAAGTGCGCCCCAACTATGCCCTTGCCGAGCGATTCTCGCCCAACAAAATATCCCGAATGGTCAAACAAACAAGAGTACAGCCAATGTGGCTGGCCGACGGCAAACGATTCATATACTCTTGGTCTGACACAAACGACAAGCACTTCTACATTGTCGATGCAGTGAAAGGCACACAAAAAGAGTTGTGGAATATGGAGTGGATGGCCAAGGAGATAACCCTGCGCACACAAGACCCATACGATGCACAGCACGCCCCTGTATCAATAAGCGACATACGCGACGACCGCTATCTGCGCATCGACATACGCTCCAAGCTCGAAGTACCGCGCGAGCTTCCCCGCCACGAGCGGGGCGACAGTGCCAAGATAAAAGCCAACAAAGGCAAAAAAGAGAACAAAACATTCCATTTCGAGTACGACATTGAGACAGGCGAGCTTCTCGAACGCACAAAAGACGAAATTGACGACCTGTACCCCCAATATCCCGAATGGGCCAATTTCTCGCCCGACGGCCAATATGCGATATACGAAAAAAACTACAACATATGGTATATGTCGCGCGAAGATGTTGACAAACTGCGTCTGTGGGACAAAGACACCACAGTGGTCGAGCATCAAATGACATTCAACGGCCACCCCAACCGCTGTTACGCCTATCACTCATTGGACGAAAAACACGACAGCACCAAACGCCACCGCATAAACGCACAGTGGAGCCCCGACTCGCGACACTTTGTAGTAACCCACCGTGCCGATTCAATACTATCGAAAATGTGGGTAATAAACTCACTCAGTTCTCCGCGTCCCAAGCTTGAGACCTACTACTACCAGATGCCCGGCGAGGACTCACCCGTAATAACAATGGAGTTGTTCAATTTCCAAGACAAAACAAGCAAAATGATTGATATTGCACAATTCAAGCATCAATATGTATCAATCTATCGCCGTCCCCTCACCGCAGCCCAGCGCCACGAGCCCATACGCAAAAACCTGTGGTTGGGCGACGAGCAAGGCTTCTACTTCGAGCGTCGCAGTCGCGACCTGAAAAAGATAGAAGTGTGCTACGTATCGGTCGATAGCGACAGCGCCACCGCCGTTGTACGCGAGCAGATGAACACCAGCATCGAGAGCCGCCCCATCCGCCTTATAAACAACGGCAAGCAATTCATCCAATGGTCCGAACGCACCGGCTGGGCAATGCTCTATATGTACAACGCCGACGGAACATTAAAGAACGCAATTACCGACGGTGCCTATCACGTCGAGGATGTAGTAGCAGTGAACGAGAAAGAGAAAAAAATCTACTTTATCGCCTGTGGATACAACAAGGGCGAGAACCCCTACTATCAGCACCTCTTCAGTGTAAATTTCGACGGTAACGGTATTAAACAGATTGACGAGGGAGATATGAACATCAGCAGCCTATCATCGGCCGAGAATGGCGAGGCATTTGTTGTTACCGCATCACGCGTCGATACAGCCCCTGTCAACCACGTATATAACAAACGAGGCAAAAAGAGCCTCCATCTTGCCACAGCCGACCTCAGTCAACTCTTCGCAGCAGGCTACAAATACCCCGAGCGCTTCACTGTAAAGGCAGCCGATGGCATCACCGACCTTTACGGAGTAATGTACAAGCCATTCGATTTTGACTCGACAAAGTGCTACCCACTTATTGAATATGTCTATCCCGGCCCGCAGACCGAGGCTGTCAACGAAAGTTGGTCGAGTGGAATGAACCGCATCGACCGCCTTGCACAAATGGGCTTTATTGTAATAACAGTGGGCAACCGCGGCGGACACCCCAACCGCAGCAAATGGTATCACAATTTCGGTTACGGCAACCTACGCGACTATGGCCTTGCCGACAAGAAAGTAGCAGCCCAACAGCTAATAGCCCGCCACAGTTTCATCGACGGAGAGCGCGTGGGAATACACGGGCACTCGGGCGGCGGCTTTATGTCAACGGCAGCTATTCTCACCTACAACGATTTCTTTAAAGTGGCCGTATCGTGTGCAGGCAACCACGACAACCGCATCTACAACAATTGGTGGAGCGAGAAACACCACGGAATTAAAGAGAACATCAAAGAAAAGGACAATATTGCCGAGAACGACACAACATTCTCTTACAACATAAGCACCAACCAAGCGCTTGCCGAGCGTTTAAAAGGACATCTGTTGCTTGTAACAGGAGATATGGACAACAACGTACATCCGGCCAATACCACACGCGTGGTTAATGCCCTTATCAATGCCAAGAAACGCTTCGAGATGCTTTACCTTCCCGGACAGCGCCACGGCTTTGGAAATATGGACGAGTTCTTCTTCTGGAAGATGGCCGACTTTTTCAGCAAGCATCTATTAGGCGAGTCGAAAGAGTGCGAGGTTAACATAATTGAGATGAACAACGATTAAACAAAATGGCGGCTTTCAAACAGCCGCCATTTTGTTTATATAAAACTCTCAGAATTCCTCGACAAATAAAAATTAAACTTGTTTCTTATTTTACAACAGCCTGCGAGGCATCTGCGCTCTTGGGCGAGAGAATATCATTGTATCGCCTGCTATCAGAGAGAATATCATAGCTCTCTTCAATATCAGTATCATCGCGTAAGCCATATACAATTCCACCCTTTTGTCCATAGTAACGCTTTACTATTTCGTCGCCCAACAGACGCTTTACGTCGGGAGCAAAATGCTCAAGTGCGTGCCCCAGATTATGCTGTAATTTACCCTCAAGCGAGGCAATATCATCCTTGGCAACCTCTTCGTAGCCCTCGAATTTTATCATCTCCTTCAGTTGTTTCAGCATCCTGCTGCTGCGCATATCGTAGCTGAATCCGCTTGCAATGAGTTTATCCTTAAATATTTTATATTCATCGTCGCTAATCTCAAAAACCTCGGCCGAGGCTATTGTATCGTATCGCAAACGATACTCTGTGGCATAGTCGAATATTGTCATATCCTGCATTATGTAGAACAAGAGTGTTGTCAGCTCCTCGTTCTTAGGTTCAACATCGGGGCGTATGCCTCCACCGTCGCGCACCTCGCGTCCTGCCACTGTATAGAATACGTTTGTAAGGCTATCGGGGATACGTTGTGCCGTTCCATCGCTGCTGCGATGAGTATAATCGAGAGCTTGCACACAACGTCCGCTGGGAATATAATATTTCGAGGTTGTCAGTTTAAGATAGCCATTGCCGGGAAGCGAGCGTGTCGTCTGCACAAGCCCCTTGCCATATGTGCGCGAACCTACAATTACCGCACGGTCGAAATCCTGCAACGAGCCTGCCAGAATCTCGGCAGCCGAGGCTGTGTGCCCATCGACAAGAATCACAAGCGGCGAGTCGGTGTCAATGGGTTCGCGTGTGGTCTTATACTTCTCATTGGCCTGTACTGTTTTTCCCTTTGTAGTAACAATTGTCCGCCCCTTTGGCACAAACAAATTGACTATGTTCACCGACTCTTGCAACGAACCGCCACCGTTACCTCTTAGGTCTATAATAAATGATTTTGCGCCACGACCTTTTAAATCGACAATCGCACGGCGCATATCCTTGGAGCAATTCTCGGTGAAACTCTCGAAAAGAATGTAGCCGATACTATCGTGCAGAATACCGTAATAGGGAATGGGCGGAAGTGTGATACTTGCACGCTCAAGAGTAACCGTCAACGGTTTTTTATGTCCGGGACGCTCAATTTCGAGTTTAAGTTTTGTACCCGGCTCGCCACGCAATAGGTTGCTGACACTATCGGTTGACATTCCCCGTACATCCTGCCCGTTAATGCTAAGCAGCGCATCGCCGCAGATAAGTCCGGCCTTTGCAGCCGGCATATTATCATAAGGCTCGGCAATGACTGTCAACTTTTTCTCGGTGTGGAAACGTATCATAGAGCCTATTCCGGCATACTTTCCGGTAATCATCATTTTCAATTCATCGGCATCATCCTCGGAATAATAGACAGTATAAGGGTCTAATTTTCCAAGCATCGCATCAATTCCATCCTTTATTATTTTTTCGGGAGCAATTGTATCGACGTAAAATAGGTCGAGCTCCCTGATTATAGTATTAAAGATGTTCAACTGCTGCGACATACGAAATTTACGTCTGTCGTTGCTAAATGCAAGCAACGTAAGTATTGTCAGCACTGCCAATGGAAAAACTATAAAAGGTATTCTTTTACGCATAATGATTGAAGTATTTACAATTTATTGCCGCGAAGATACATTATTTAGTTCCTTTTATCACTCTTTTTCGGGTTATTTTAAACTAAAAAGATTGCATTTTGTACTATTTGACGATTTTTTGAAAAAAAAGTGCGATTTTTCTTGGCTGTAAGAAAAAGATGTACTACTTTTGCATCGTCAAACGAGAAAGGTCGTAAAATTCTTCAGTAGCTCAGTCGGTTAGAGCACCTGACTGTTAATCAGGGGGTCGTAGGTTCAAGTCCTACCTGAAGAGCAAAAAAAGGCCGACAAAATTCTTCAGTTTGATACATATTCTTCAGTAGCTCAGTCGGTTAGAGCACCTGACTGTTAATCAGGGGGTCGTAGGTTCAAGTCCTACCTGAAGAGCAAAAGGCAACCATTCAAGGTTGCCTTTTTTGCATTTATATCTTATTTATTCTCAACAAGCCTCAAGCACACAATCAAAGACATCATTCAACAACATCGGCCACTATTTTGCCATCGCGTCCAAAGCCTATAAGCACACGCCCGCGGCGGCCAATCTCAAGAACCGACACAATATCCGTAACTTTATCTACCACAAGCAAAGAATTATCGTCCAGACTGCGGTCAACCTTAATAACCGTATCCGACGACACCGGAGCCCCCACGTACAAAAGACTATCATTGAGATAAAGGTCGTAATCGAGCCCTGCAAATTGTTTAGAAAAAGAAATCTCGTAGCGGTCGCGCACCTTATTCTCCTTTGAGACACTATGTTCGAGTACAAAATAGACAAAAAGCATCATCGACACAATAATCATAAAAAAGAATAGCACACTGCCGAACAAAAATTTCATATTGGCATTCCTGCCCTTAGTATTACGCATATATTCTAAATAAATATTTTCAAGACACTGCGAAGATATAAAAAAAACAAATAACAACGATAAAAAGAGAGTAAACATTTGGCTCGACAACATTTTATTATTATTTTTGCAAACGAAATGATGATTGAGAGGGGCCGACAAGCCCCTCTTTTTCATAAATAATAACACACAACCCCATCTTCTACGAAACATTTTATGATTGACAGACAAAAAGTCATTGAGCTTACACAAGAGTGGCTCGCCGACAAAGAGTATTTTTTGGTTGACGTAACCATCAGTAAAGACGACAAGATAACGGTAGAAATCGACCACGCCGACGGAGTATGGATCGAGGACTGTGCCGAGCTTAGTCGCCACATTGAATCGGGCCTCAGCCGCGACACCGAAGACTACGAGCTCGAGGTTGGCTCGGCCGGTCTCGGACAACCTTTCAAAGTATTGCAACAGTACCTCATCCACATTGGTAAAGAGGTCGAAGTGCTTGGCAAGGATGGTAAAAAATACAAAGGTACACTCGTAAAGGCCGACGAAACAGAATTTTCAATAGCCATAAGCAAGAAGCAGAAGATCGAGGGTAGCAAACGTCCCCAGATGGTCGAAGAAGAGATTAGCTTCGCCTATGGCGACACAAAACACACGAAGTATATTATAAATTTCAAATAAAATGGCAAAGAAAGAAGAAACAGTAAGCCTTCTTGATACATTTCAAGAATTTAAAGAGTCGAAAAACATCGACCGTACAACAATGATTAGCGTACTTGAGGAGAGTTTCCGCAAAGTATTGGTAAATATGTTCGGTACCGACGAGAATTACTCGGTAATCGTCAACCCCGACCGCGGCGACTTTGAGATTCAACGCCGCCGTACAGTGGTAGATGACAAAGACGTAAAGGACAGCAACTTCGAGATAGGCCTTAGCGAAGCACAGCTCATCGACGAGACTTTCGAGGTGGGCGAAGAGGTTAGTGAAATGGTCAACTTTGCCGAGTTTGGACGTCGCGCAATTCTGAACCTGCGTCAGACACTTGCATCAAAAATCTTAGAGCTTGAGAAAGACAGCCTCTACAACAAATACAGCGAAAAGATAGGCACAATAGTAAGCGGCGAGGTATATCAAATATGGAAAAAAGAGATTCTAATGCTCGACGACGAGGGCAACGAGCTCATTCTGCCCAAGAGCGAGCAGATACCCTCGGACTTTTACCGTAAGGGCGACCACGTGCGCGCCGTTGTTGCACGCGTCGATAATCAGAACAACAACCCCAAGATTATCCTCAGCCGCACATCACCAATATTCCTGCAACGTCTTTTCGAGCTCGAAGTCCCCGAGATTAACGACGGTCTCATCACCATTAAAAAAATCGCCCGTATTCCCGGCGAACGTGCCAAGATTGCAGTAGAGACATACGACGAGCGCATCGACCCCGTTGGTGCCTGCGTTGGAGTAAAAGGTTCGCGCATCCACGGCATTGTCCGCGAGCTTCGCAACGAGAATATCGACGTAATAAACTACACATCTAACATCGAGTTGTTCATCAAGCGTGCCCTCAGCCCCGCAAAGGTATTCACCATCTTCCTTGACGAAGAGAAGAAGAGCGCCGATGTATATCTGAAACCCGAGGAAGTATCACTTGCAATAGGCAAGAACGGACTAAACATCAAGCTCGCAAGTATGCTCACCGAATACACAATAGACGTATATCGCGAGATTGAAGAAAACACCCAAGAAGACGATATCTACCTTGACGAATTTGCCGACGAGATTGACGAGTGGGTAATCAGCGCAATAAAGAAACTCGGCTACGACACAGCAAAAGCCGTCCTCAATGCCCCCCGTGAAGTACTCATTGAGAAAGCCGACCTCGAAGAAGACACCGTAGATAACCTACTGAGTGTTCTAAGAGCCGAGTTTGAAGACGACAAGGAAGCCAACGATTAAAAACAGTAAAGAATGAAGATAAGACTAAATAAAGTACAAGAAGAGCTTAACATAGGACTAAACACAATTGTTGAGTTCCTACAAAAGAAGGGCATCGACATTAAGGAAGACCCTAATGCCGTTGTACCCGAAAAGGGCTACCTTCTGCTGAGAGAAGCATTCAGCACCGATAAAAACGCACGCATAGAATCGGACAAATTCACAAAAGAACGTCAAAATAAAGACAAAGTAAAAGTAACAGCCGAGACAAAGCCCGTCGAGACAGCCCCCCTACCCGCCGAGGAGCAAAAGCCCGAAACAGTCGTAGCAACACAGCCCGCCCCCGCACAAAGCGAAGAAAAGCCCGCTGCCGAGCCACTTATAAAAGTAATGGGCAGCATCGACCTCGACGCACTCAAGCGCAAGCAACAGGCTGCAAAAAGCGACAAACAAGGCAAGAAGAAACGCGACGAAAAACCCGCGCAGCCCAAGGCCGAGGTTAAGCCCGCAGCTCCGAAGCCTGCCCCAGTCAAGGAGCAACCGGCAATAAAGGCCGAGGTTAAGCCCGCAGCCCCACAGCCCGCCCCCGTCAAGGAGCAACCGGCCGAAAAAGCCGAGGAGAAGCCCGCAGCACCACAGCCTGCAAGCCTCACACAAATAGACGACATTAAGCCCACCTTCAATGTAGTGGGTAAAATCGACCTATCGGCAATAAACCAATCGACACGTCCCAAGAAAAAGAGCAAAGAAGAGAAGCGCAAAGAACGCGAAGAGAAAGAGCGTCAGCGCGAGGAACAGCGCAAGCAACAAAAAGAGGCACAAAAGAACACAGGCGGCAACAATCAGGGTGGCGACAAGAAGAAAAAACGCGCCCGCATAGGCAACCAACGTGTCAACATCGACAACATTCAAGGCGGCGAGCCCCAACAACAAGAGTGGTCGGGCAACCGCAACAAGAATAAAGGCAGCGACAACCCCTCACAAGGCAGCCGCAAAGACCGCGACAACAAACACAAGCGTTTCGATAAATCGGACGTAAGCGACGAGGATGTATCAAAGCAGATAAAAGAGACACTCGAACGTCTCACCAGCCGCGGAAAGACAAAATCATCGAAATACCGCAAAGACAAACGCGAGCTTGCCGCCGAGCGCCAACAGCAAATGGCAATGGACGAGATGGAGCAAAGCAAAGTGCTGAAACTGACCGAATTTGTAACAGCCAACGAGCTTGCAAGTATGATGAACATCTCGGTAACACAAGTAATTGCCACCTGTATGAGCATTGGAATGATGGTATCAATCAACCAGCGCCTCGACGCCGAGACCATCAATCTTGTAGCCGAGGAGTTTGGCTTCACAACCGAGTACGTAAGCGCCGAGGTCGCCAATGCCATCGAGGAAGAGAAAGACGCCGACGAAGACCTTCTGCCACGCGCCCCCATTATCACAGTGATGGGACACGTCGATCACGGAAAAACCTCACTACTCGACTACATTCGCAAGTCGAACGTCATTGCAGGTGAGGCCGGAGGAATCACACAGCACATTGGTGCATACAACGTAAAGATGGAGAACGGCAAGCACATCACATTCCTCGACACCCCCGGACACGAAGCATTTACTGCGATGCGTGCCCGCGGTGCCAAGATTACCGACATTGCCATCATCATCATTGCAGCCGACGACAATGTGATGCCTCAGACCAAAGAGGCCATCAACCACGCAATGGCAGCCGGCGTCCCCATTGTCTTTGCCATAAACAAAGTCGATAAGCCCGCTGCCGACCCCAACCGCATCAAAGAGGAGCTTGCGCAGATGAATATGCTTGTCGAGGATTGGGGTGGCAAATACCAATCACAAGAGATTTCGGCCAAGAAAGGTATGGGCGTCGAAGAGCTTATGGAGAAAGTTCTCCTTGAGGCCGAGCTTCTTGAGCTCAAGGCCAACCCCAACCGTAAGGCCACAGGTTCGGTCATTGAATCGACACTCGATAAAGGTCGCGGATATGTTGCCACAGTGATGGTGCAGAATGGTACTCTGCGTGTGGGCGACATTGTAGTAGCCGGAACACAGTGGGGAAAGGTAAAAGCTATCTTCAACGAGCGTAACCAACGTATTAAAGAGGTACGCCCCGCCGAGCCCGCACTTATTCTTGGTCTGAACGGCGCCCCCGCAGCCGGCGATGTGTTCAACGTCGTTGACAGCGAGCGCGAAGCACGCGAAATTACAGGCAAACGCGAGCAATTGCAACGCGAGCAAGGTCTGCGTACACAAAAGATGCTCACCCTTGACGAGGTTGGCCGCCGCATAGCCCTCGGCAACTTCCAGACACTGAATATCATTGTCAAGGGCGACGTTGACGGTTCAATCGAGGCACTCAGCGACTCACTCATTAAACTATCGACCGAGACAATACAGGTTAACGTCATTCACAAGGCCGTAGGACAAATATCAGAGAGCGATGTGAGCCTTGCAGCCGCATCCGACGCAATCATCGTGGGCTTCCAAGTGCGTCCCTCTGTAATGGCACGCAAGGTAGCCGAGAACGAAGGTGTCGATATTCGCCTCTACTCTATCATCTACGATGCAATAGAAGAGGTAAAGGCCGCAATGGAGGGTATGCTTGCACCTATTGTAAAGGAAGAGGTTACAGCAACCATCGAGGTACGCGAGACTTTCCACATAAGCAAGGTGGGTACAGTAGCCGGATGTATGGTGCGCGAGGGAAAAGTAAAGCGTACCGACCGTGCACGCCTCATTCGCGACGGTATTGTAATACACACGGGCAACCTTGCAGCACTCAAGCGTTTCAAAGAGGATGTTCGCGAGGTTGGAACAAACTACGAATGTGGTATCAGCCTTGTATCGCAGGACGATATTAAAGTTGGCGATATAATCGAGACATTCGTCGAGGTAGAGGTTAAGCAGAAGCTGCAAT
>CAYYEL010000036.1:0-22860 GCA_964470845.1 uncultured Bacteroidaceae bacterium
AACCATCCTTGCGACCTGCATCTGTGCTAATAACATAGATTAGGGGTTTTATGGTTAAGCGAGCTTTTCAATCCAAGCGGCAACGTCGTTGACCGATGGGGTGGTATAGCCCAATTTGTATTTTTTGTTAATTCCGCCGATTAGTTGTTGTACCTTTTGGGGATTCTCGCCCTTGAGGTCGCATACCATATTGTAGCCGGCTTTCTGAAGCACGGGTACCCACTCCTCGGCGATGCCTATTGCGGTGTATGCCGATGCAGGGTCTTTGGGGATGCGCTTTTCGGGACGCATTTGGGGGAAGAAGAGTACCTCTTGGATGGCTATCTGGCCGGTCATAAGCATTGCCAGACGATCCATTCCAATGCCCATTCCCGAGGTGGGGGGCATTCCATACTCCAATGCGCGTACAAAATCTTGGTCGATGAACATTGCCTCGTCGTCGCCTTTCTCGCTCAGACGTAATTGCTCTTGGAAACGCTCGGCTTGGTCGATGGGGTCGTTGAGCTCGCTGTATGCGTTGCACAGCTCCTTGCCGTTTACCATCAGCTCGAAACGCTCGGTGAGGTCGGGGTTCTCGCGGTGGCGTTTGCACAGGGGCGACATTTCAATGGGGTAGTCGGTGATGAATGTGGGCTGTATGTAGTTGCCTTCGCAGAATTCACCGAATATCTCGTCTATGAGCTTGCCCTTGCCCATTGTGCTGTCAACATCCATCTTAAGCTCTTTGCAGATGGCAAAAATCTCCTCTTCGCTTTTGCCGTTGAGGTCGTAGCCGGTAAACTCTTTGATGGCTTCGAGCATAGGTACGCGGCGGAAGGGGGCTTTGAAACTGATTGTGTGCTCGCCCACTTGTACCTCGGTTGTTCCGTTTACGTCGAGGGCTATCTTTTCGAGCATCTGCTCGGTGAAGCTCATCATCCAGTTGTAGTCCTTGTACGAGACGTAAATCTCCATACAGGTAAACTCGGGGTTGTGTGTGCGATCCATTCCCTCGTTACGGAAATTCTTCGAGAATTCATATACTCCCTCGAAGCCACCAACGATGAGGCGCTTCAAATAGAGCTCGTTGGCTATGCGCAGATAAAGGGGAATGTCGAGTGCATTGTGGTGGGTGATAAAGGGACGTGCGGCTGCTCCTCCGGGAATTGATTGCAGCACGGGTGTCTCGACCTCCATATAGCCTTTTGAGTTAAAGTATTCGCGCATAGAGGTGTATATCTTGTTGCGCTTGATGAATATATCTTTAATCTCGTCGTTTACTACAAGATCGACGTAACGCTGACGGTAGCGCAACTCGGGGTCTTCAAATTTGTCGTATGCAACGCCGTCCTTGTATTTTACAATGGGTAGGGGGCGGATGCTTTTCGAGAGTAGTGTCAGCTCTTGTGCGTGGACGGTTATTTCGCCTGTCTGTGTGCGGAATACGTAGCCTTTGATGCCTATAAAGTCACCAATGTCCAAAAGACGCTTGAAGAGTACGTTGTACAGGTCTTTATTCTCGCCGGGACACAACTCGTCGCGTGTGATATATACTTGTACGCGGCCCTTTGAGTCTTGAAGCTCGATGAATGATGCCTTGCCCATTACTCGACGGCTCATAAGGCGGCCGGCAATGCAGACGTTGCGCTGTGGCTCGTCGTCCTTAAACTCGCTTGTAATGTCGGTCGAGAATGCGTTTGTGGGATACTCGGCTGCGGGGTAGGGCTCAATGCCCATATTACGTAACTCGTTTAGCGCTTCGCGGCGCACAATCTCTTGTTCGCTTAGTTCTAATATATTCATTGCTTTATGTGTATTTGTTCTTTTATTTTTTGTTTATTGTTATACGAGTTTTTTAAAGTACTCGATTGTGTGCTTGAGCCCCTCTTCGAGCTTTATTGTCGGCTGCCAGCCATCGAGCTCTTTGTGGGCAAGGGTAATATCGGGCTTGCGCTGACGGGGGTCGTCCTGTGGCAGTGGCTGGAAAATGATTTTTGATTTTGAATTGGTGAGCTCGATTACTTTTTGTGCAAGCTCCATCATTGTAAATTCTCCGGGATTGCCAATGTTTACAGGGCCTGTGAACCTGTCGTCTGTCTGCATCATTCGTATCATTCCCTCGACAAGGTCATCGACGTATTGGAAACTGCGTGTCTGTTGACCGTCGCCATAGATGGTGATGTCCTCGCCACGCAACGCTTGTACAATGAAATTTGATACTACGCGCCCGTCGTTCATACTCATTCTTGGCCCGTAGGTGTTGAATATGCGGATAATCTTTATGCGTATGTTGTTCTGACGGTGGTAGTCCATAAAGAGTGTCTCGGCGCAACGCTTGCCCTCGTCGTAGCACGAGCGTATGCCTATGGGGTTGACGTTGCCCCAGTAGCTCTCGACTTGTGGGTGTATGTCGGGGTCGCCATAGACCTCGCTTGTGGAGGCTTGCAGAATTTTGGCACGCACCTGCTTTGCAAGGCCCAACATATTCATTGAACCTATTACGCAGGTCTGTATGGTTTTTACAGGGTCGTACTGATAGTGTATGGGCGAGGCGGGGCAGGCAAGGTTGTATATTTCGTCAACCTCGGCTGTATAGGGCTGTGTAACGTCGTGGCGTACAAGCTCGAAATGGTCGTTGCCTATGAGGTGGCGTATGTTGTCTTTGCTGCCGGTAAAGTAGTTGTCGAGGCAGATTACATCGTTGCCCTCTCTTAGAAGGCGCTCGCACAGATGCGAACCGATGAATCCGGCTCCTCCGGTTACAAGTATTCTTTTCATAATTGGTTATATGTGTTGGCAGTTGGCTTTTTATGTGTGAACAGAATAAACCATACTACTGCAAATTGCTTATTATCTGCAAAAATAAGCAATTATTTTTATCTGTGGTTTATATTATCGGTGTTTTTCATTTGTTGATGATAAATTTGTTGAAAAACTGTGGTAGTTTAGGATAATAATATGGTTAATTTATTGGGTGAGGTTAATGTTTATTATAATGAAAAACTGTTTAAAATTATAAAAAAAATCTTGTGTTGGATGTAGCTAAAAAAAGAAAATACTAAATTTGTATGTTTTAAGTTATAATGTAATTTAGACGTTGTTTGAACTTTATTTCGGAATTATTTGGATGCTATTTTGAGTGGATTTTCTTTGTGGTCTTGCAGAGAATAACGGGCTGTTCCCAAAAGATAAGTAAAGAAAAAAACTCTAAAATGGAATCAAAGAAACTGAAATAAAAATACGAATATAGAAAACATTTTCAATAAAATTCAATCCGTTTCTAAGAATTGGGATATAGTGTAAGAGATATGATTAAAGGTTTTGTATCACAAATCATCGGGCCGGTAGTGGATGTTCGTTTCCCTGAATTGAACGAGGGCGATTTGTTGCCTGCAATCAATGAAGCGTTGATGCTTAGGCGTGATGATAACAGTGAACTTATTCTTGAGGTGCAGCAGCATATAGGCGAACATACTGTACGTTGTGTTGCAATGGATACGACCGATGGGCTTCGGAGGGGAATGGATGTGATACCATTGGGTACACCTATTTCAATGCCTACGGGA
This sequence comes from uncultured Bacteroidaceae bacterium, assembly GCA_964470845.1. GTDB lineage: Bacteria > Bacteroidota > Bacteroidia > Bacteroidales > Bacteroidaceae > HGM04593. The sequence goes on from CAYYEL010000036.1 coordinate 3,546, forward strand.
GAGCAGATTAAAGGGCGTTTAATGAATGTGGTGGGCAACCAAATCGACGGTATGAAGCCGCTGAAACAAGATGGAGAAATTCCGATTCATCGAGAACCGCCTCACTTTGATGAGCTTACCACCTCGCAAGAGGTATTATATACGGGTATTAAGGTTATAGACCTTCTTGAGCCCTATGTGAAAGGAGGTAAAATAGGCCTCTTTGGAGGTGCAGGTGTTGGTAAGACTGTGTTGATTATGGAGTTGATTAACAATATTGCCAAAGGTCATAATGGCTTCTCGGTTTTTGCCGGGGTTGGCGAGCGTACTCGCGAAGGTAACGACCTGCTACGAGAAATGATAGAATCGGGTGTAATCCGATATGGTGATGAGTTTAAGAAGAGTATGGAGGCGGGCGATTGGGACCTCTCAAAGGTTGATTACAAGGAATTGGCAAATTCGCAAGCAACACTCGTCTTTGGTCAGATGAACGAACCGCCCGGAGCGCGACGCTCGGTGGCTCTGTCGGGTCTTACTATCGCCGAAGCGTTTCGTGATAGTGGTTCGGATGGTGAAAAACGCGATATATTGTTTTTCATTGATAATATTTTCCGTTTTACGCAAGCCGGCTCCGAGGTATCGGCGTTGCTTGGGCGTATGCCGTCGGCTGTTGGTTATCAGCCCACTTTGGCGACAGAAATGGGACAGATGCAGGAGCGCATTACTTCAACCAAGAATGGCTCAATCACATCGGTGCAGGCTGTATATGTTCCGGCTGATGACTTGACTGACCCCGCACCCGCAACTACTTTTACTCATCTTGATGCGACCACTGTTTTGAGCCGTAAGATTGCTGAGTTGGGTATATATCCTGCGGTTGATCCTTTGGAATCGACATCACGTATTCTTGATCCTAATATTGTGGGTGAGGAGCATTATCGCACAGCGCAACGCGTCAAACAGATTCTACAGCGTAACAAAGAGTTACAGGACATAATTGCTATATTGGGTATGGATGAGCTGTCGGATGAGGATAAACTTACGGTTAATCGTGCCCGTCGTGTACAGCGATTCTTGTCTCAGCCGTTTTCTGTGGCGGAACAATTTACCGGTGTCAAAGGACAGATGGTTTCTATTGAACAAACTGTGCGTGGCTTCATAATGATTCTTGATGGGGAGGTGGATTATATTCCCGAACAGGCGTTTCTCAATGTGGGAACGATTGATGAAGCCATAGACAAGGGTAAACAATTGTTGAATATTGCAAAATAAACGATATGGAACTCTTCATTGTCGCACCAAATGGTATAATATGCCGTACAACGGTGGATAGTGTCTCCTTTCCCGGAGCAGAAGGACGGTTTAGTGTGCTTAATTCTCATGCTCCTATAATAAGCTCACTTACTGCCGGAGAGATTGTTTATGTTGAGCATGGTACAGAGAACCACTTGATGATACGAGGTGGTTTTGTACGTGTATATAAAAATCGGATAGAGGTGGCTGTGGAGATGGATGATACCACATTGTCAAATAAATAGGTGATGAGGGTAATTGTATTTATAATATTGATTATATTGTCTGCTGTACCATTGCCTGTTTGTGCAGGTAATGCCGACGTTGATGTGAAAGAGATTGTATTAGGACACATAACAGACAATTACGAGTGGCATATAGGTACTTTTGGTGGTAAGGAACTGTCTATACCGCTTCCTGTAATAGTGTGTACCGAGGATAACGGATGGATGTGTTTCTCCTCGGAGTTGTTGCACGGCGGAAATGAATATGAACATCTTTCAATCGCAACAGATGGAGAGTATGCCGGTAAGATTGTAGAGCGACTATTAGATGGAACATACACGCGGCCTCTTGATTTCTCGATCACAAAAACGGTGGCAGGGTTGATAATCAATAGTGCTATTGTTGTATTCATTATTATATATATTGCGCAATACTATCGTAAGCGTCTTCCTAATTCTCCTGCTCCAACAGGCGTTATAGGGGCTTTTGAGATGCTGACCGAGTCGTTGCTTACAGATATAATAAAGCCGTGTGTCGGTGATTCGTATCGTCGATTCGCTCCTTTCTTACTAACGGTATTTATATTTATTCTTGTTAACAATTTGATGGGTCTCATTCCTATATTTCCAGCAGGTACAAATGTAACGGGAAACATCTCGGTAACATTGGTCTTAGCTGTATTTACATTTTTGATCATAAACATCTTCGGTAGTAAGCACTATTGGAAAGAAATATTATGGCCGGATGTACCTACTTGGCTGAAGATACCTCTGCCGATTATGCCGTTAATAGAGATTGTTGGAATTTTTACTAAACCATTTGCATTGATGATACGTCTATTTGCTAATATCGTTGCAGGGCACTCGGTTATATTGATACTTACCTGTATGGTATTTGTTACAGCTGAAATGAGTGCTGTTATAAGTGGCTCAATGACAATTGTATCGGTACTTCTTGGAATATTTATGAATTGCTTGGAATTATTGGTTGCATTTCTTCAGGCTTATGTGTTTACGATGTTGTCAGCTGTTTTTATAGGACTTGCTCAAGAAAAATAATTACATAACAATAAAATAAGATTTTTATAATTAAATTATTGATATTATGGGAACATTAGGAATTTTAGGCGCGACTATTGGCGCGGGTTTAGCAGTAATCGGAGCCGGATACGGTATTGGTAAAATTGGTTCATCTGCAATGGATGCTATCGGTCGTCAACCTGAGGCTGCGGACAAGGTTCGTACCAATATGATTATCGTAGCTGCTCTTATTGAGGGTGTGGCATTATTTGCCGTTGCAGTATGTTTTATGGCTCTTTAATAGGTATTGCTTATGGGGCTCTTACAACCTGAAAGCGGCCTGCTGTTTTGGACGAGTTTGGCGTTCGGAATAGTATTGTGGCTATTGTGTAAATATGGCTTCCCTATTATCTTGCAGGCAATTGATGAACGTAAAGAGTACATAGATAACTCACTAAAGGAGGCTTCTGATGCTAAAATACGGGCGATGGAATTGCGTCAGGAAAGTGATAAAATTATCAGTCAGGCAGAGGCTGAGCGATGGAAAATTCTAAAGAAAACCAAAGAAGAACAAGAAAAACTTGCTGCTGAAATACATCGTAAAGCAGAAGCTGATGCTATTCAAATTATTGAACAAGCTCGCAAAAAGGCTGAAGATGAGAGGAATGTTATTCTACAACAGGCCGATAGCCGGATTATAGCATTATCTATTGCTATTGCCGAGAAACTCCTCCGCGACCGGCTATCTCAAGATTCTGCGCAAGCGGCTCTTGCAGGGCGTATCCTTGATGATATTAACAAGGAAAAGGATGAAAAGTTATGTACACAGGGGTAATAGCCGCGCGGTATGCAAAAGCGCTTTTTATGTTGGCGCAGTCAAATGGCGAGGAGAAGACGGTTTATGAGCAGGCTGAGAAATTTTGTATAGAAATCTCAGAGAATTCCTCAATTAGAAATGTATTGTCAGCTTCGATTCTACCAAAAAGCTCGAAGATTGAGGCTATACAAACAGTCTTTGATGGTATTGTGTGTGAATCTTTGTATGTATTCATAAAATTGGTGTTTGAGAACCATCGGGAGAAATGGCTGATTTTTATGCTCTATGCTTATCGGCGGCTCTATGAGGAGAAAAACCGGATTCTTCGAGCAAGTCTTACTACTGTCTCTGCAATTGGTGAGTCAAATATTGAACATATAGTCTCAATGATAAAGTCAAAAACAGGATGCAGTGATGTGAATATTACATACAAAAGAGATGAAAGCATAATCGGTGGATTCGTTCTGCAAATAGGCGATTGTTTAATAGATGCGAGTCTTAAATCGCAACTTAGTATGTTGCGCTGTGAACTTGAAAAAAGATGAATAATATAACTTATGGAAAAAGAAAATATTAAACCATCTGAGGTGTCTGATATTCTACTTGCTCAGTTGCAGGGTATTGACTTGGATGTTAAATACTCTGAGGTTGGTACAGTCTTGCAAGTGTGCGATGGTGTGGTGCGTATATATGGCTTAAAAAACGCCGAGGCAGGCGAGTTGCTCGAATTTGACAACGGCGTTAAGGCGGTGGTGATGAATCTTGAAGAGGAGAATGTCGGCGCAGTTTTGTTAGGTTCATCTAATCGAATAGAAGAGGGTGATACAGTGCGCCGAACAGGCAATAGTGTCTCAATCAATGTCAGTGAACAGATGATAGGCCGTGTAATCAATCCGTTGGGTGAACCACTTGATGGTCGAGGGGCAATTGGTGGTGAGTGCTTTAAGATGCCATTGGAACGTAAAGCTCCCGGCGTAATCTATCGTCAACCTGTCAAGGAACCCTTGCAAACAGGTTTAAAGGCGATTGATGCAATGATACCAATAGGTCGAGGCCAGCGAGAACTTATCATCGGTGATCGTCAAACGGGCAAGACAGCAATTGCTGTTGATACAATTATTAACCAACGCGAAGCGTATCGTGCCGGTTCACCGGTATATTGCATATATGTCGCAATCGGACAGAAAGCCTCAACAGTAGCTACACTTGTTGAAAGACTGCGTAAATCGGGTGCTATGGATTATACGATTGTAGTAGCTGCTACAGCAGCCGAGAGTGCGGCAATACAATACTATGCACCATTTGCCGGAGCGGCCATTGGTGAATATTTTCGTGATACGGGAAGACACGCCTTAGTGGTTTATGACGACCTATCGAAGCAGGCTGTAGCATATCGTGAGGTTTCACTCGTATTACGCCGCCCTTCGGGTAGGGAGGCTTATCCGGGTGATATTTTTTATCTTCACTCCCGTCTTTTGGAACGTGCAGCAAAGATTATCACACAGCAAGAGGTAGCCGAGCAAATGAATGACCTTCCCGAATCGTTGAAAGGGCGAGTACGTGGAGGGGGGTCGCTAACAGCGTTACCAATCATAGAAACGCAGGCAGGAGATGTGTCTGCATACATACCGACAAATGTAATTTCGATTACTGATGGGCAGATATTTCTTGATGTAAATCTCTTTAATCAGGGTGTGCGCCCTGCGGTAGATGTCGGAATATCTGTATCCCGTGTGGGTGGAAACGCGCAGGTTAAGGCTATGAAGAGCGTGGCAGGAACGCTGAAAATAGACCAAGCGCAATATAGAGAGTTAGAGGCTTTTTCCAAGTTTTCAAGTGATATGGATACCGTTACAACTCTAACCCTTGACAAAGGTCGTAAAAATCAACGTCTATTGGTACAAGCACAGTATGCACCGATGCCGGTTGAGTATCAAATAGCAATTCTTTATTGTGGAACTAATGCTTTGATGCAAAATATAGAACTGGAACAAGTTGCCGATTTTGAAAGTCTTTTCATCGGGGAACTTGAGCAGACTGATGTTCCGACCTCTTTGCGAAACGGTGTAATGGATGATGTAGTTAAACATAAAATTGAGGATATTGCAACTCGTGTAATAACAATGATGACAAAGGGTTGATTATGGCGACGCTTAAAGAGATAAAAGAGCGTATTTCCTCTGTTGGCAGTACGCTTAAAACAACCTCCGCGATGAAAATGGTGGCTTCTGCGAAGTTACATCGTGTACAGGCTTCTGCAGTAGCTTTGGCCGAGTATGAGCGAAGTCTTTCTGTTATACTTTCCTCTCTCTTGGCGATGGACACTACATCGCAACGTAGTCCATTAACACTGCAACATACAATAAAACATAAAGCTGTAGTTGTTGCTTTGTCATCTGATACTGCTTTGTGTGGCGGATTCAATGCCCAAGCAATTGAAACAATGAAGAATTTGGTTGGGGCGCTTTATAAAGAGGGATTTGAATTGGTCGAGGTTGTTCCTATCGGTTCTAAAATAGCAACAGCAGCTCGTAAGGCAGGGTATGATGTCAGGGAAAAGTTTGTTGATATGTTCTCGTCGCTCGACTATGGGCACGCTAAACAACTTGCAGATGTGCTTATGGAAGAGTATATTTCAGGGCAGGTCGATAGCGTATATGTAGTTTATAATCATTTTCATTCAATGGGGAAACAACTTCCTCAGCAAAAGCAGATTCTTCCCATCTCACTTCATCAATTAAGCGGTGATAATGTCAGAGTGGAATATATCTGTGAACCAAAGCCCGAGGAGTTGCTTTGCACATTGATTCCTTATACGCTGCGTATGAGTGTATATGGTATGTTGCTTGATAGTGCCACTGCGGAACACGCGGCACGTACGGTTGCTATGCAGACAGCAAGTGATAATGCACAAAAGTTACTTGGTGAACTTCGTTTGGATTACAATAAACGTCGTCAGCAGGCTATTACAGACGAATTAGCCGACATTGCGCAGATTGAGTAACCTTTAATAAGAGTACTGCTGATTTCTTTTGTACATTATTATAGTTGGTGGTTATTGTGGTTGCAATTGAATGTTAAGATTATATATAAGCGTTGTTGAATAACCCCGCCCCCTTGCTCGCTTGTGGGTTGCGAGCAAGGGGGCGGGGTCTGTAATTTTTACGGTTATTGTTTATTGCAGGCGGAACGCAACGGGTAGTGTGAAGCGTACACGTACCTCTTTCCCCTCCTGCTTACCGGGTATCCAGTTGGGCATACTCTTTACGATGCGAATTGCTTCGCGGTCGAGATATATATCGCCCGAGCTTTTCATTATCTCTGCATCTTGAATAGAGCCGTCGGTGTTCACCACAAAGTTGACGTATGCGTATGTTTTGCCTTGTGAGTTGTTGTCGCGGCTGATTTTTGGGTAGTTGATGCTGTCTTTGAGGTATTTCATCAGTGCCTGCATACCTCCGGGAAATTCGGGCTGTTGCTCTACTACCTGATATATTGCATCCTTGGGCATCTCCTCAACGACGATGTTTACATTCATATCCTCGTTAACCTCGACAACTTCTCCTTGGTCTTCTATCGACATAATCTCGCTGTCGTCAATTGCGGCGTCGCCCTGTGCAATCTCTAAAATCCCTATAATTTGCTGTGCTCTCGGAGGGGGAGGTACTGTGCGCTCGATGCCAAGCGGATTTCTCTCGAAGAAGACTACATTTACCCATTGGAGCGATTGTCTTTTGCCGTTGGCGTCGGTGTAGTAGGTGGTGAGTACGTCGCCATCCTTGTTTATTCTGTAACTGTATGTTATTGCGGTTTTTTCGTTATGCTGTATTGCGAATTTGTTTGTTGTGTCGGATACTACGCTGTAAAGATATTCCGATTCGTCGTTGCCTATTGTTTGCAGCAGGTCGTAATTGTAGTTGAACGAAAGGTATATCTCTTTGCCTTTGTGTGTTTTGTATATGGGGTGGGCATTCAGGCCTTCGCTGTCGGTGTCGCATAGTGTCCATAGCTTGGCGAGTTTGTGGCGCTCGCTTTGACGTCCTACGTTGATGCACTTGTTCATAGGTGTTCTTTCGTCGTTGGAATATACGTAACAGAATCGGGCGGGATTGCCGTCGAGTGTTCCGGGTGTCCAATTGGGTAGTGCGTTGATTATTTTTATGGCGTTGTCGTCGTTGGTAATCAATCGGCTGCCGTAGTTGGCGTATGTTGTTTTTCCTTTTTCGTCGATCTCAAGTATTATTATCATATCGTTAATCTCCTTCAGCTGTTTGTCGAGTGCTTCGATGCCTCCGGGGAACAGGGGATAGACAGTGTCGTGGGTGGCGACGAACTTTTTGCGTGTGTCGGTTGTTTTTGTTGTGTTTGTGCAGCTTGCGGCTAATGTTATCAGCAGCAGTGTTGCAATGTGCTTTAGGGGGTTGATTTTCATAGTCTCTTGGTTATTTGTTGGGTTCGATGTCTTTTTCTGTAATCACAATGGTCTTTTTGGGAAAGTTGGGTGGAGTGGGGATTCTATAGTTGTCATTCTTCCAAACCAGCGTTTGCTCTTTGCCGTTGGCGTCGGTGTAGAATGTTGTCAGTGTGTTGTTTGTCTCGTTTAAAGAGTAGCGGTAGGTGATAATTGTACTGTCGTTGTATTCTATGGTAAATTCATTCTTTGTGTCTGATATGTCGATTTGTACTTCTCGTGAATCTTCTTTATCTATTTTTTGTAATAATTGGTAATAAAGGTTGATTGTTAGGGAGACAAATTTTCGGCCTTTATATATCGGATGGTTTTCTGCTCCTTCGTTTCCGATGTTGCTGAGTGTCCAATATTTGGCGAGTTTGTGGCGCTCGCTTTGACGTCCTATGCTGATGCATTTGTTGATTGTGTGTTTTGGGTCGTTGGAATATATGTAGCAGAATCGGGCGGGATTGCCGTCGAGTGTTCCGGGTGTCCAATTGGGCAGTGCGTTGATTGTTTTTATGGTGTTGTCGTCGTTTGTAGGTAATCGGTTGCCGTAGTTGGTGTATGTTGTTTTTCCTTTTTCGTCAATCTCGAGTATTATATAATCCTTTATCTCCTTGAGGTGTTTGTCGAGTGCTTCGATGCCTCCGGGGAACTGAGGATAGATGGTGTCGTGGGTGGCAACAGGTGCTTTTTGTGTGTCGGCTGTTTTTGTTGAATCGGTTGTTTTTGTTGTGTTTGTGCAACTTGCAACTATTGTTGCCAACAATAGTGCAACAACAAATTTTAAGGTGTTGCTTTTCATAACATTTTGGTTATTAGGTTAATAATGTGGTTTTCTTGCTTATTTCGGGTGGTGGCTGTGGGGCATAAGAATACGTGGGTGTCCTTATTTGTAACAGGGGACGACCAAGTACCCACAAAAACATAAGCACTACCCACGCTATTGAGCGTGGTATTTAATGTGCCTATTGGTGTTTTTGTTTCTAAAAATTGGTCGTTTTTGTTACAAAGCCAATAGCTTAAATACCATACAAAAATTGATTGCTTGTTGGCAATCTTGTTGGCAAAGCTATTAATAATATTTGACTATTACAATTTTATTGAAATAAAATGGAGCACTCCTCGATGTAAAAGGGGATGCTCCATTTTTGTTTTTCTCTTTTCTTGTGATTTTTATTTCTCTTTTTTTGCACCGAAAAGGAAATGGGCCATAGTTGGGCTTAATCTTAAAATGCAACTGATGCTAAGGCAGGCTGCAATAATCAGTGCCGATATTACAAGTGAGACAGTAAATTCTATCAGCTGTAGGTCGTATTCTGCAAATATCGGGAAGAGTTCTTGAATTTGCTTAGAAAAGAAAAAGTGGTGTAACAGGTAAATGTCCAAAGTCCGTCGGCCAATGAATTTAAGCGTATTTGCGAAGAATGTATCTTTAGTAAATACGTCGCTGTATTTTCTGAACATACTGAAAATGATTACTATTCCGCATATAGCAAGCAGGGTTCTCTTTATAAAGCCAATTATTTGTGTATTGGGTACAATGTCTGACAAAGTGTTTGTAGTAAAGTAGAAAGCTACGCAGATTAGCACGAGTGGTGTGTGGTCTAGGAGGTGTTCAAACCTGCTGAAATTCTTTCTGACAAGGGTTCCCAAAACAAAGAATAGGAAATACTTTAGATTATTAATGCCGAAAAACCCCCAAATAGCATTGTAGGACGGAATGGTATCCACTATTTTGTATGAAAAGCACAGAGCTAAGGCTGTGGCTAATAGGATTATGTCGGCTATTTTGTGGTTGTTTATTTTTGTAATGAGGAACAGTCCCTGCATCATTATGTAGATAAGGAAATATTCAAATAATGTAAAGGTAAACCAATATCCAAGCTTGTCGCTTCTAGTTATTGCGTTTATGAATGAGTTGTCGCGAATAATTATAAAGAAGAGTAAGAATATAAACGGAGAAATTATTTGTACAGGTATTTTCTTCTTTATGAATTTAAATGAGTTCACGAAATTCCAAATAAAATCTTTTTTGTAAAGGACAAATCCGCTTACAAAGAAGAATAATGGCATACGGAACTGTTGCAGATATGTATGGAATGCATTGCCGCTATAGACATTTACTCCTAAATCTACCAATGCCACATGGTTTATTACAACAAGAATCATGGTAAAGCCTCGTAGGGCATCAAGGTATTCAATTCTCTTTTTTGGTTGTAGCGTGTTATTCATTTTTTATGTTGTTTGTGTGTTGCAAAAAATGAAAAATATATTACTGATGCGTTAATATTCAAATAAATTTAGTTTTTTGATATTTTGGCTTATATTGGGTGTATTTCCTACAGGTCTGGTTAGTGGTTCTAATACTATGATTGTTTACTCGAAATTAAAGTCGTTGTAGCCTATCATATTGCCGTCGGCAAAGATGTGCAGACGGTAGCGGCCTGCTTGCAGATATTCTTCAACGTCCCAATACATTGTAACCTCTTGCTCCTCGCCTGTGTATTCGATGTATTTTTTTATTGAGTAGTTAATCTCTTTGTTCTCGTAGCTGAAGCGGTTGGTGCTCTCTTTGCACAATACCGAGCCGTCGGGGGCGATAATGTGTGCGTAGATGGTCTTGTCGCCTGTGGATGCTGTGATGTTTTTGGGGATTGTGAAATTTATTACTAATTTTTTGGCTTTCTTTATTTTGTTTATCTCTTTGCCGCTTTTCTTGGCGGGGTACATTTTGAGGCCCATTACGTCGAGCTGAGAGGCAAGCTCGACTTTTTCGCTCAGCGCCTCTTTCTCTTCGTTTAGGGTGGTGATTGTTTGGGTGGCCTCTTGCATCTTGGCTTTTACGCGTTTGTTTTCCTTGGCGAGCTTGGCGTTGAGGCGGTTGAGCGAGTCGATTTGTACAACGTAGCTGCGTAGTACGGCGCGGACGGTTTTAAGTTCTTTCTTCAGACGGGTAATCTCGGCTGCGTCGTTGGCTTTTACCTGCTTGAGCTCTTCGAGCAACTGTTGGGTGCGCAGTTTTTCTTGTTCGAGTTTGTTGCGCAGTGAGTCGTTGGTTATTTGTATCTTAAGCTCGTCGTACTGTGTGGCAAATGTCGAGTATTCGCTTTCGAGCTCCTCTTTTTCTATTGCAAAGAGCTCTTCCATCTCATCAATCTGTTTGGTGCTGTTTAACCACATTACACCAAAGGCTATTGCTGCTGTCAGCAATAGGCCTATGGCTATATATAGCAGGGTTTTTGATTTTTTGTTATCCATTTTTGGTTAAAGTTTTTTTCGGTTGTTGTTTATTTGGATAGTTTCTCGATGCTTTCGGTGAGCATAGCTATCTTTTCTTTTGCGTCCGATTGTTTTTTACGCTCTATGGCGATGATTTTTTCGGGGGCTTTGCTCACGAAATTGGGGTTGCCGAGCTTGGCCTCGACGCTCTTGAGGAATTTCTCGTGGTAGGCAAGCTCTTCGCGCATTTTGGCAATCTCGGCCTCTTTGTCGATGAGGTTGCCCATAGGTACGGCATATTCGGTGGTGCTTATGCGGAACGAGATTGCTGTGTCGTCGGGATTTGTGGTGCTCTCGATTGATGATAGGTTGCCCATCTTGGTGAGTACGCTTTCGAGGCCCGATACGTGCGACTCGCCCACAATTTGCAGTGCAAGAGGCTCGCGGGGTGAGAGGTTCTTCTGCTGACGTATGGCGCGTATGTTGCCGACAATCTCTTTGAGTGCTTCGATGCGGCCGATAAGCTCTTCGTTGCAGGGACGGTTAAGGCCGAGCACGCTCTGTGTCATAAGGCTCTCGCCCTCTTTGCGCTCTTTGATTGACTGCCACAGCTCTTCGGTGATGAAGGGCATAAAGGGGTGCAGCAGGCGCATCAGGTTGTCGAAGAATGTGAGGGTTGCTTCGTATGTTGCTTTGTCTATGGGCGAGCCATAGGCGGGCTTTATCATCTCTAAATACCACGCCGAGAATTCGTCCCAGAAGAGGGTGTAAAGGTTCATAAGGGCCTCGCTGATGCGGTATTTGCTGAATTGATCCTCAAGCAGGGCTGCCGATTTTGCAAGTGCTTCGTTGAACCACTCAATGGCAATCTTTGAGCTTTCGGGTTGCTCGGCCTGCTCGCTTACGCTCCAACCGTTTACAAGGCGGAAGGCGTTCCATATTTTGTTGCAGAAGTTGCGTCCCTGCTCGCACAGGCTCTCGTCGAAGAGGATGTCGTTGCCCGCGGGGGCTGATAGCATTATGCCCATACGCACTCCGTCGGCGCCGTAGCGTGCTATAAGGTCGAGGGGGTCGGGGCTGTTGCCAAGCGACTTACTCATCTTGCGACCTAATTTGTCGCGTACAATTCCTGTGAAATATACATTCTTAAAGGGCATATCTCCTTTATATTCGTAGCCTGCCATAATCATACGTGCTACCCAGAAGAAGATGATGTCGGGGCCGGTTACAAGGTCGGCTGTGGGGTAGTAGTAGCCAATCTCTTTGTTGTCGGGGTCGAGAATGCCGTTGAATAGTGAGACGGGCCACAACCACGAGCTGAACCACGTGTCGAGGGCGTCCTCGTCTTGTGTCAACTGCCCGGCGGTGATTGTCTCGTAACCTGCAATGAGGCGGGCTTTCTCGACTGCTTCGTCGATGTTGCGGGCAACGACAAACTGTTCCTCTTGTCCCTCGGTGGTGGGGAGGAAATAGGCGGGGATGCGGTGTCCCCACCACAGTTGACGGCTGATGCACCAGTCTTGTATGTTTTCGAGCCAGTTTTTGTATGTGGTTTTGTATTTTGTGGGGTAGAATTTCAGTTGGTCGTTCATTACGGGCGGAAGGGCAATGTCGGCAAAGTGTTGCATACTGAGGAACCACTGCATACACAGGCGGGGCTCTACGGCGGTGTCGGCGTTGCGCTCGCTGTATCCTACCTTATTTACATAATCCTCGACCTTTTCCATAAGGCCTGCTGCCTCAAGGTCTTTTACAATCTGTTTGCGCACGTCCATACGATCCATTCCAACGTACATTTCGGCAGCCTCGCTCAGTGTGGCGTCGGGGTTGAAAATGTCGATGGTTTCAAGGTCGTGTTTTTTGCCCAGCATATAGTCGTTGGTGTCGTGGGCGGGGGTTACTTTCAGACAGCCTGTTCCGAATTCAATCTCGACGTAGCGGTCTTCTATTACGGGGATGCTGCGTCCTACAAGGGGTACAATCACGCGCTTGCCTTTGAGCCAGCTGTTCTTGGGGTCTTTGGGGTTGATGCACATTGCTGTGTCGCCCATAATAGTCTCGGGGCGGGTGGTTGCAACAACTGCGTAGCGACGGCCATCGGCTGTGCGGTGCAGTATCTGATGCTTTACTGCGGGGTCGAATGTGTCGGTGGCAGAAAGTGTAACAGCATCGGGCTGCTCGCCGTCGGTGCTGCCTGCGGGCTCATCGACAAAGTAACGCAGATAGTAGAGCTTGCTGTTCTCCTCTTTATATATTACCTCTTCGTTGCTGAGGGCTGTTTGGGCTTTGGGGTCCCAATTGACCATACGCAGGCCGCGGTAGATGAGGCCTTTGTCGTAGAGGTCGCAGAATACCTTTATTACGCTGTTGCTGCGTGTCTCGTCCATAGTAAAGGCTGTGCGCTCCCAGTCGCACGATGCACCCAGCTTGCGCAACTGCTTGAGGATGATGCCGCCGTGCTCGTCGGTCCACTCCCAAGCGTGCTTTAGAAATTGCTCGCGTGTAAGATCGCTCTTTTTAATACCCTGCTCGGCGAGTTTTTTTACTACCTTGGCCTCGGTGGCAATTGAAGCGTGGTCGGTGCCCGGTACCCAACAAGCGTTCTTTCCTGTCATACGTGCGTGGCGCACAAGAATGTCTTGTATTGTGTTGTTGAGCATATGACCCATATGCAACACGCCTGTTACGTTAGGCGGGGGAATAACTATTGTGTAGGGCTCTCTTTCATCGGGCTCGGAGTGGAACAGATTATTGTCCATCCAATATTTGTACCATTTTTCTTCAACCTCGGCGGGAATGTAGTTTGTAGCTAAACTCATAGTATTTATAGTATTTTTATTATTATTCAAATTTCCAACCTGCGAAGTTAGCTATAATTATTAAAATAATTAACTTTGTGCGGCAAAATAATTGTTTAATAAGTGTAAAAGCAATAAAATAATTAAAAATATGCACAGTAGAGATGAAATGTTAGAGGCTTTCGGGCGCTTTTTGGACGTGCTCGACGAGCTGCGCGAGAAGTGCCCGTGGGATCGTAAACAGACGAATGAGAGTTTGCGCCCTAACAGTATTGAGGAGGTCTTTGAATTGTCCGATGCGCTTGTCAACGACGATACTCAGAACATCTGTAAAGAGCTTGGTGATGTGCTGCTGCACGTTGCTTTTTATGCAAAAATTGCAAGCGAAAAGGGACAATTTGATATTAAAGATGTGTGCGACCGTTTGTGCGACAAACTGATTTATCGCCATCCGCACGTTTTTGGTACGGCCAAGGCCGAGACTGCCGGTGAGGTGTGTAAGAATTGGGAGCAACTGAAAATGAGTGAGAAAGGTGGTAACAAGAGTATTCTCAGCGGTGTTCCGGCTTCGATGCCATCGCTCATAAAGGCTTATCGTATGCAGGAGAAGGCGGCCAATGTGGGGTTCGACTGGGACAGGCGCGAGCAGGTGTGGGACAAGGTGCACGAAGAGATTGACGAGCTTAAAGCCGAGCTCGACAAGGGCGATAGAGTGAATATGGAGAAGGAGTTTGGCGATTTTATTTTCAGTCTTGTGAATATTGCCCGATTCTACGATATTAACCCCGATAATGCTCTTGAGTTGACAAACAAAAAATTCCGCAGCCGTTTCAATTATGTCGAGGAGCACTCATTGAAGCAGGGACGCAATCTTAGTGAAATGACGCTCGAACAGATGGATGCGCTATGGAACGAGGCCAAGAGGCTCGAAAAGGGGGCGGTCGAAGAATAACAAGGCGGCGAGGCTTGGCTGTTGTTGCAGCAGTCGATAAATAATCGTCGAATATATAATTTAATCCTCTCGGAAAGTTCTATCTTAAGGCTTTTGGAGAGGATTTTTTATCTTTATATGTAAAAAAAGGTTTCTCAGCGTGCAGCAAATTTATTAAATTTACGTCATTAGAGTGTAAACGACACAAAAGATAATGGACTACGGCAAAATAATAGATGGATGCAGAAATAAAGAGCGACGGGCGCAGATGGAATTCTATGCTCTTTTTTCGCACACAGTCTATGCTACCGCCTATCGTTTATTACAGAATGTGTTCGATGCCGAGGAGGTGATGCAAGAGGCAATGCTCAAAGTCCTCTCGGATGACACTCTGTTGCTTCCCGGGCAATCGAATATGCTCAGACGGCTCAAACGCATAGCCATAAATGCTTCAATCGATATATTGCGACGCAGTAACAACTACGAGATGTGGAACGACAATATAGATGTCGAGGAGGATTGTTGCTTCGAGGAGGTGTTGATGCACGAGGAGCGTGTGGCGCTGCTGTACAAGGCTATTGACGAGCTTCCCGAAGGCTACCGCTCGGTGGTGCTGATGTTTACGGTCGAGGAGCTCGACTATAATGATATTGCGCAGATTCTGAATATAAAGGCGTCGGCAGTGCGTTCGCAGCTGACACGAGCAAAAAAACGTATAATCGAATGGTTTAATAATTATGAAAGAGGCAGATAAAATAAAGAGTGCTATTGAGGCTCATTGGAGTGTGCCACCGCTTCCCGACGGACACACCGAGCGCTTTGCCCGCAAATTGGAGAAAGGTGAAAAAAGAGGCCGGCGTCGCAGTTTGTGGATGCCTTATGTGGCCTTTGCCGCTGCCGCGTCGGTGCTTGTTGCGGTGTTTATGTGGCAGGGAACAAATGAGAATAATAATCCTGCCGACACGCTCTCTATGGTAAAAGGATATTACGCCTCACTTATTTGGGAAGAGGGTGAATATATAGAGCGTATTACGGCACAAATGAATCCCCGCGAGCGCGAGAAACTGCTTGCCGAGGTAAAATATATAAAACAAGAGGCCAACGCTATTGCCGATAGTATTATTAAAGACCTTAACAGCGAGGACGAGAAGATACACTATATGATAGTTGTTTATTCCTCGCATTTAAACAGCCTTAAAAAACTGAGCGCTTATCTGCAACCCTCGGTCAATGAATAGAATTTTGAAAAATATAACAAAAAAGGAGAATATTATGAAAAAACTGTTTCTAACTACTTTGTGTGCGTTGTTGTCGCTTTCCTGCCTGCAAGCAAAAATCTTATATTGCGAGCGGACAAAGGATATAAAACACGTTTTTGAAAATATTAAACGTGGCGATAAATTGGAGGTCTCAAATTGTTTTGGTGATGTTGAGTTTCGTCTGCACAATAAGGATGAAATAAGGGCGGTGATTAACGTCAAGGTTACCGCCAAGAGTGATGCCGCAGCCAGTCGCTTGCTCAATAGAATTGATGTCAGTGCCTATGTAGAGAGGTCTTGGAGCGCTGCCACATATTCATTGAAAAATTCTTTTACAGGTGGTACGGAAAATGAGACGAATATTGAGGTAAATTGGGTTGTATATATCCCCAAGGATTTGATTGCTATTAAGGTAAAGAATAAATTCGGAAATGTTGGTATCGATAAGTACAGTCTGCCTTTTGAGGCGAGTGTGCAATACGGTAATTTTACGGCCGGCAGTCTGCTGCATAATAATCCGCGAGATGTTAGTATTGATGTGCAATTTGGTAATCTGAATATTGACAGGGCGGTAGCGATATGTGCGGGTGTAAGGTTCGGTGAAGTGCAGCTTGGGAGTGTCGATTATTTGAATTTGGCATTGCATCATTCAGAGTTTTCTGTGGCCGAGGTAAATACTTTTATTATCTCAGTTATGGAACATTCCACTGCTCAAATAAAGAGTGTGGGCAGTGTAAAAACCAATGGAATATCTCACACGACAATGAATATCGAAGCGCTTAAACGTAAATTAGAGATCACTCAATGTTTACACTCTGATGTAACGGTTTCAGTGCCTTCGGCAAAAGTGTTCGAGGGTGTTAAGATAAAAGCCGACTTTACTCCCGTGCGGCTTCTCTTGCCTCGGAACATTGTTGCGCAATGTCGTTTGTCGGCTAATATGGGGAATATAGATGTAAGTGATGTGTTTCATAAGAATCTGGATTTTAAGGAGGATATTCATAATAAATTGTGTTCGGGATATTTGGGCAAATTATCAGACAATGCACCAAAAATTGATATAAAGGATAGCTTTGCAGGAATTACCGTTGCTCCTATTGATTAAGAAGCTGTTTAAATTTCTAATAAAATTTTTTCTTATCTTGTAAGCCGTTATTTCGTTGTTTTTTATATTCAAAAATGTCTGTTTCCTTTTTTTATCGGTTACGTAGCTCGCTACGAGCCCTCAAAAAAAATAATAAAACATCCTATTTTTTCTTCCGAGAGGATAAACTGCACTCGCTTAAAAACCTGCAAGTAAACTTGCGTTTTGTTCGTTGGCATTATCTTTGTCTCTATAAAAAACTTAACGATACAAATTAAAACGGCTTCTAATCCCTCGATGATTGTGCGAGAGGGTGGTCGATAGTAATATATAAAAACACTGCGGCCGAGAATGGGTTATTCCTCTTCTCGGCCGCAGTGTGTCGTATGTGAAAGTTACATTTATTTAAAAGCTGTTTAATGGACTTACTGAATTTGTTGAAAACAGTTTTTCTTGTGGTAAAAGTTTCTTAACTCCAGATGTTGTCCCAGTCGCTCCTTTTTTCTTTTGAGTCGAGGCTTCCCGAGCCTCCGGGGTTTACGGGTACTTCGTCAACGGATGTAGCCATAAGCTGTGTGTCGAAGGTAAGCGTCTCGATTTGCGGTGCGTTATATTTTTTCTTCATAATATAGTTTTTTTTCTTGTGTGAAATTATTTTACAAATATTTTCTTGTTGTTCAGGATGTAAATTCCTCGTGTGGGGTTCTCGACGGGGCGTCCGCTTAGGTCGTAGTATGTGCCGTTGTTTGTCTCAGCAGGCTCTATGGCTTGAATGTCTGTTGTTCCTCCAATCTCCTTGACGCGTATGTTGGCGGGGCGCGATGCTTGTGCAGCGCTGTTCTTGGCCTCTATTTTCATATACCATCGCATTGCTGCAAGGCTGTTGCTCTCGTTGGTTACGGGGATTAGTGAGCCTGCGCTCATTCCGTAGTAGTTGTTTTGCATCATTTCGCTTCCCGAGATTCCTTGATATGTGCCCACGAATGTGTAAATGTCGGTTGCCGATGCGCACCACTGGTTTTGTGCGTCAACGGGTGTGAGTGTTGCGTCGGCTACTGTTATTGTTGCCTCGCCCGCTGCTTTTGCGCGGATAAAGTAGGGTGTGTTGGGCGTCAGCGAGCCGCTTTTCAGGTAGAAAATCTCGATTGTTGTGCGGTCGGGTGTTCCGTCGTCGTTGTCGTCGTATTGGTGCACGTTGTTTATTCGTGCAATGTCGAAATTCTCGCTCCAGTCGTCGTAGCTTATCGCGTAGGGCAGATAAAGTGCCTGCCAGTTGGTGTTGTTGTAGTTGCGCACGTAGCTTACGCTGCTGAATGTGTTGTTGTTCATCAGCAGTTGTTGTTTGTCTTTTAGTATAAGGCGTGTTGCAGCTGTCGAGGGCACTGCGTTTGTGCCAATGGCTGCGTTGCTGTTGAGTGTAACGGTGGTGAGCGCTGTGCATCCGTCGAATGCGTAGTCGCCTATTGTGGTTGCCTCGCTGCTTAGCTCTACTGTTTGAATGTCGCCACGGTTGTTGTACCACGGTGCACGGTTGGTGGCCGAGTAGTTGTACATTGCGCCGCTGCCGGTGATGCTTAGTGTACCCTCGCTATTGTTGCTAAGGAGTGTCCAATAGAGGTTGTCGCCACATTTGCCGTTGCTGTATTCGCCTTCAACTACATTATCGGTGCTGGCATTGCCACCGAGGTTTTCTAACCAATCTTCGATTGTGTTATTATTACCCGGTCCTCCACCTACAATTATTGCATCCTCGGGAACAACTATGGTAACTCCGCTCATATCAGACTCTCCAAATGCCGAGTCGTCCCACCTGCCATTTGGTAATGTCGGCAGGGTGGTGGTTCCATTTCTATTTTCGTTGCCCTCGAATACAATTGTGGTTACGTTGTTGAGATTGGCAAAGGCGTTTTCTCCAATACTTCTAATACCTTCGCCTACAATTATTGTTGTAATGTATTCGCTATACTCGGCCCAAGGTGCTTGGTTACGTCCATTGGTGTCGTAGTCGGGAATTTCTGCATTGTTCCCTCGATCGGGAGTTATGGATAATATGCCCGTTTCTGTGTCAATAGACCACTCTATTCGATTTTGACCTCTTCCGGTTGTTCCGCTGATAATTTCGGCGTGCAGGCTTAATAATGTACATAGGATAAGTGCCGTAGTTAATAATAGTTTTTTCATATATTTGATGAAGTTTGATGTAGAATTTGTGAATATCAAACCTTTAAGAAGAAC
>CAYYEL010000037.1:0-22623 GCA_964470845.1 uncultured Bacteroidaceae bacterium
TATGTATTTAATTGCAAGAAGCATTATTACCGCTCCTCTTTCGACAAAGAGGAGCAGGCGCGTAGCGGCTGAGGAGTTCGATGATGTTTATAAATAAGGCTTTTGTTGCCATTCTGGCAACAAAAAAAGCGAAGCGAGCTTCGGGCGACAGGATTGACTGCATCCATCCTAAAACAAGAAAGGATGCTCAAGAAAACCGAGAAAAACATCAAAGATGTTTATGTTCCCTTCTTCTTTTTTTTGCAACGAAGCGAGCTTCGAGCAAAAAAAAGAAGAAGGGAACCACATTTACTTGTGATTCCCTATTTTCTTGTCGGGGCGACAGGATTCGAACCTGCGACCACCTGGTCCCAAACCAGGTGCGCTACCGGACTGCGCTACACCCCGAACTTTTATACCACATTAAAGAAGGCCAAGAGCCTTAAACACGCGTACCATTCCCTCAAGAGCCCTATCTACCTGCTCTTTTGTATGTGTAGCCATAAGCGAGAAGCGTATGAGCGTATCTTGAGGCGAACAAGCGGGAGGAACAACAGGGTTAATAAAAACACCCTCGTCCCACAGCATTTTTGTAACCATAAAGGTCTTTTCCGTATCTCTGATGTAGATAGGAATTATAGGTGTCGATGTTGCTCCAATCTCAAATCCAAGCTCACGGAAACTCTTTAGTGCATAATTTGTTACATCCCAAAGATTCTGTATGCGCTCGGGCTCTTCTTGCATAATGTGCAATGCCTCAATTGCAGCTGCTGTTGCCGCAGGCGTGTTACTTGCACTGAATATATAAGAGCGTGCATTGTGGCGAATATAATTGATAACCTCCTTATCACCTGCCACAAAACCGCCGATTGTAGCCAACGACTTACTGAATGTACCCATTATAAGGTCAACATCTTTTGTAAGGCCAAAATGGTCGCAAGTACCGCGTCCCTCGCGGCCCAACACGCCGAGCCCGTGAGCTTCATCGACAAAGATACTTGCATTATACTTCTCTTTCAAACGAACAATCTCGGGCAAATTGGCAACGTCGCCCTCCATACTGAAAACACCGTCAACAACGATAAGTTTTATTGTATCGGGCTCGCAGCGCTGCAATTCACGCTCAAGATGCTCCATATCGTTGTGCTTAAATTTGCGCAACGTCGAGAACGAAAGGCGACGACCATCTACGATAGATGCGTGGTCGAGCTCATCACACAAAATAGTATCGCGACGTCCTGTCAGACACGACAACACACCAAGATTAACCTGAAAACCGGTTGAATAAACAAGCGCCTCGTCCTTGCCGACAAACTGTGCAAGCTCATTCTCAAGCTGAATGTGTATATCAAGTGTTCCATTCAAGAAACGTGAACCGGCACTTCCTGTACCATATTTACGCACAGCCTCGATTGCAGCCTCCTTAATTCTTGGGTGGTTCGTAAGTCCCAAATATGAATTAGAACCAAACATCAGAACCTTTTTACCACTCATCATCACCTCAGTATCTTGCTCGCTGTCTATACAACGAAAATAGGGATATACTCCCTTGGCCATAAACTGCTGAGGCAGGTCATACTTTGCGTATTTATCCTTTAACATTCCCATTTTTCACTCTATTTAACTCATTCGATTATAGAGGTACTCCCCTTTTCAATCTTTAGAGGCTGCAAAGATAAGCATAATTTTCAAGAATAGAGTTTTTTTTACACAATTTTTACACCCTATTTTTAAACAGAAGAGGCAATCCACCGCCTATCTCATTGAAAATGTCAATGTTATAGCAATAAAAAAAATTAACATAAAACCGCCACCCGTCAAGCACCACACTACCCCGACAAGATAAAAAAAAATGCTTTGCACTAAAAAGGTACAAAGCATTTTCAAAGCAGCAAACACCGAATTACTTACGGCGTTTCAATTCGGGAGTGTAACCGTAGCCGTAGTAAGAATATCCATACCTTTTGCTGCACATACCGAACCTACCGCCATCGGCGTCCATATCATCGGCATTAACAACAATAGCGACATTCTTCAATTTATCATCGGCAACAAGTTTGTTCAGATATTTCAGATCGGCCTTGTGAGTATATTTGACACGTGTAACATATACCACAGCATCTGCGACACGGCTCAGAATAATAGAATCGGATACAAGACCCACGGGGGCTGTGTCGAGCACCAAATAATCGAATTTTTGCGACAGATAGGCAATGGCTTTATCTACCGTATCTTTAGCAATAAGCTCGGCGGGGTTAGGCGGGATTATTCCGGCTGTCAGCAAGAAGAGGTTAGGATTCACTCCCGATGGCAAAATAAAGTCGTCGAGCATTTTAAGATTGCTTCCGTCGCTTGCAATAAAGCTTGTTACACCCTCAAGATTGGGCTTAAGGTTAAATACCTCGGCCAGACGCGGACGGCGAATATCGAATCCCATATAAAGTACCTTTTTGCCCATAACGGCCAACGACATTGCATAGTTGGACGATACAAAAGTCTTTCCCTCGCCCGATGTTGTCGAAGTAAACATCACCACATTGCCATTATTCTTTTGAATAAGGAACTGTAAATTGGTACGTATAGAACGAAAAGCCTCGGCCATAACATCATTCTTTCCATCCTCGACCACAAGCGACCTCTTATCGTTCCTCGAAAGCATCGACAGCAACGGCACGCTGCCAAGAATAGGCGATTTTACAATTTTCTCAATATCCTCAAGACGCTTAACCCTTACACCAAGTGTCTCATAAACATATATAAACAGCGATGGTAACGCTAAACTAAGGAACAAGGCAAAGAGATAAGTCATTTTTCTATTCGGCGAGACGTAGCCTGCGGCACATTTCGCAGGTTCGATACATTTAAGATTATCGGCTGTTACAGCAAGCGCCAAGGCATTCTCTTCGTATTTCTGCAAGAGCATCACATACAGTTGCGATTTTATATCGCGCTCACGTGTAAGGTCGGCATATACACGCTCAATAGCCGGTGTCTGCGAGGCACGCATCATAAACTCGCCTGTGAGCGACTCCAGTGCATCTTTACGTGTCTGCAACGAATAGTGCAGATTTTCGAGCACCTCCACAATATCCTCCTTGGCATCTTGAATATTCTGTGTAGCTGCCACCACTGTGGGGTTCTCCTCTGTTGCCGAGGCCAACAGCTGTTTACGCTTGGCCACCTCGACATTATAGCGTGTAATGAGCGATGCAAGGGCCGTCTCGCCACTCACGCCCGAAAAGGCAGCGATTGCCTGCATCTCGTTGTTCTCGTCGTTCAGATAGTTACGCAAATTCTCAATTTGTTGCAACTGCATATCCACCTCGCGCAAACGCTCGACATACTGTTTTTCGCTATCAAGCAGACGCGACACATCGCCTGTTGGATTTATCAGTTTATTATCTTTTTTATAGTTTGCAAGATTTTTCTCTTGAATCCTCAAATCCTCGCCTATAATTTTTATACGTGCGTTTATAAATTCCTCGGTCTTTTGTGCAACGATATTTTTATCTTCGTTAGCCTGAATATTATAACTTACGATAAGTGAATTTATAAAGTCGATACCATTCTGCGGAACATTATCAACCACCGCAACTATTACAACCGATGCGGTCTTACTGACGGGTGCAGCAGCAAGGCTTCCTTGATAAACAGAGGCCATTACATCGGGATTATATATGGTGATTGTAAAATCGCGCAACATACTTCCCGCAGCATTCTCGGTCAACAGAATATCGCCCACCTTTGTACTAAGCACATATGGATATTCTTTGAGGACAATAGGCGACGACTCGAAAACATCGCGAGCCGCAATATCGTAATAATTATATGACACCGAATAGGACGAATCGGCATTAAGTTCAAAAGCGATTTCTACGCTTGAGTTAAGCGCCTCAAGTGCATCGTCGGGCATTGCAGCCTGCACCGGACTGACACTTTTATATATTGGCCTATCGACCAAAAAGCCCTTTTCGAGATACTTTACATACAAACCTGCACGTTTAACAGCAAGCCCCACAACCGACTTCGATGTTATCACCTCTATCTCATTCTCGACATTCGTATTTACCGCCTGAAAACCAAAATCGGCAAGCATATCGGTCTGCGAATTGAATGTACCTTTTTCATTATCTTTCAGCAGCACTTTGGCATTAACCTGATAGGCTTTGCTTGCATATCTAAGATACACAAATGCACAAGTAAAACAAACCACAAACGACAGGACGAACAATTTCCAATATTGCAGAAAAAAGTCCAGAATTACGTTAAGATAGTTTTTTTCCTGATTATCTATTGTCTCTATATTATTATCCATAAGGTTGTTATTAACGGAGTATATTATACAATAACGATGTTAGAGAAATGAGAATAGATGTAGCCGAGAACCATAATGACGTACTACTGCCAATATCCGAGTTTTTAGCCTTTGTCTTGTTGGGTGTTACATACAGAATGTCATTCTGTTGCAAATAGTAATAGGGCGAGGTGAGAACAGAGACGTCATTCAGATTAACAGTGTGAATCTCTTTCTTTCCATCGGAGTGTTCACGTATAAGCATCACATTATCGCGCTTGCCATATATAGTAAGGTCGCGAGCAAGAGCAAGAGCCTCGAATATATTCACTCTCTCGTTCTTTATAGTAAACGAGCCGGGACTGTTCACCTCGCCAAGAACTGATATTTTAAAATTATCGAAACGCATCGTTACGATAGGCTCTTTTTTGAAAGCCCCTTTTATCTTATCGAGCACAAGTGCCTCGACCTCGGAACGGGTTTTTCCGGCCACGTGCAATTTTCCAATTACGGGGAAATTTATAAAGCCCCCGGAATCGACCAAATAAGGCTGGATAGTAGGTTGCGACGTAAAAGTAACGCTTTGAGACGCTTCGTAAGGCCTACTCGCTACATAGTTATAAATATAGGATGTAGAGGGTTCCTCGGGCGAAAGCACCTGAATGGTTATAAGGTCTTTGGGCTGCACCCTTACCTCAAACGAAGTATTTTGTTGCACCATCTTTGCAAGCTCATCACTATTTTGCATATATGGCACATTCTTATACGATGTACACGAGGCTGAAAACAACAGCAACATACAAAGCAAAATATTTACGATATTTTTTCCGCGCATAGTCTATTTTAATACAATTCATTAAGTATCAATCCCTTATACAGGATTTACAATAATCATCCAATTTACTTTATCAAAAGAATTGACAAATATACAAAAAACGAGCAAAATATATAAAGTTTAATTTAATATTTTTCAGCGAGTGCAGAATATATTCGCCCTCTTAAGGCAAATATACTCAAAAAAAAACGAGCAAAAACAAAATTGCAAAACCCGCAAAAAGATTCACAAAAAAGTGCAGCTCTCAAAAAGAGAGCTGCACACATTATAGACAAAGTCAGTAATCTTTACTCGACAACGACCTTAGCCGAACGGATGATATTACCATTCTGCATCTTGATGAGATATACACCGGCAGCAGCATCAATCTGCGAAGGATTGCCGTTAACAAACTTAACAAGCTTACCATCGGCAGTATAAACCCACGCCTTCTCAACATTAGAAAGGTTGATTACACCCTCGCCTGCAACAGCAGCCGAAACCTCACCGGCAACAACCTCCTCGACCGAAGTAGCATCACCGAGACCCTCGGGTTCGTCGGCTACACCTTGGTCGCGTGTATCGGCAGCTGCACGTCCGGGATTACTACCCTCAATCTCAGCTCCAAAGTCAATTGTAAAGCCTTTAGCATGCAAGCCTGTGGGGTTGAACATACCTGCGAACCAAGCATCCGAGAAGACGATGCGCAGACGGCTTGAACCGGGAGTTGCATCCTCGGGCACTGTGAAGCTGAATGTAAGACCCTCGCTCTGGAACGAAGGAGTAGCCGCACGGATTGTTCCTGCAAAGAATAGACGCTCGCCTAGAGGATCGACGTCGGTCTTGCCATCGGCAATCTCGGCAGCAGTACGCTCAACGGGCAGAGGATGGTTAAAGTCGCCACTACCGTCGAGGTCGAGCCAACCACCTGCGAAGCACCATTTAAGACCGTCGCTAAAGTCGGCGCACTTGATTGTCATTGTAACTGTCTGTCCCTGAGCCACCTTAAGGACGTGAGCACGTGCATCGGCATACTGCGAACCATCGGCAACGGGGGCATCGGCTGTATAGTTAAGATTCTGTGTAGCACCCGTTGTTGTTACAGATGTTACGTAACGCTGCTCGCGTGCTATTGCAGCACCCTCACAAGCGGGATCCATTGCGCTGACACCGTATGTATCCTCCTCGACAAAGTCGGGAAGCTGACTCTGAGCTGCACGGGGAACCTCTACCCACACGATGGGCGAGTAGCTCTTGAGGTCGGGAGAAACCGAGCGGATACCGATGAAAGGAACATCGTTCACGCTCTCAAAAGAGAGATTGGGAACAATTGTAGCCCACTGCGAGGTTGTACCAACCAACGATACACGACCTTCCTCGCCCACCTTGTAAAGCACCTCGAAGTGGTCGATGTTAGCCTCGTCGTTGTAGATAAGTCCCCAATCGGCACGTGTAGAAGCAGTAGCCTCAACATCCCAATGCAGTTTAACTGTCATTGACGATTTTGTCTCTTGCTTAACCTCGGCAACCACATCCTTAACATTTGAGGGAGCCGACTTACTGTCGTCGTTAATTTCGAGCTTACCAACATATAGCTGATAATCGTCGTTTGCACCCTTTACACGCAGACCGATACGGTCGATAACATCACCTGCTGCAAGGCCCGAGAGGCTGATTTTCTTCTCTTCCCAGTTGTTGCCCGACACCTCACCGATTGCGTACTCGACCCAAGCATCGCTACCCTGCTCGCGGATGATAAGATAAAGATTGGTAGCTTTAACATTTTTCAAAGTCTTAACGGCAACCTTGGCGTATGCATTTGTCGAAGCCTTGAGCGCTGTCTTATAGAGGACAATATCTGTACCCTTGTCATTAGAAACACCAGTCAATTCAATACAAGAACCACCTGTGTAAGCATCCAAGTGAGTGTAGTTTACCTCAACATTTGTTGCGGGAACAGTGTGGTCGCCACTCTCGACAACGAGCCAACGATATGTGGGAACAATATCCTGAGCACCCATATTGTACCAGCTGCTCGATGCCGATTTTTTACCCTTATAGAAGTAACGGTCGCCGTTACCAAGAGTAAAGTGAGTACCAAAAGGCAGATTACCCTGAATAGCCGAACGCTCGGGAATCCACTCGGCAATACCTGCAAACAACTGCAAAGGAAGCACTGTCTTACCACCGATGGTAGCTGTCTCCCAATTGATTTTTCCACTGTTGGCGCCTGTTACGGCAGGACGCGTAAGAGGGTTGCGATTACCACCCGAGAAACCACGTTCGAGCAGACGCTGATAGTTACCCTGAGTATCGTAAGCACCATCACCCGTATTAAAGCTCATAAAACGGCTCTGTCCGTGCTCACCCCAAAGGCAGATACCGGCCTTGTGGCTCTGAGCATCTTGGTCGAGAGTAGTCCAACGACGATCCATACCGGCAATCCAAACACCGGCATACACACCGTCGGCAGTGCCCATAGCAGCCTCGGCTGCTGTTACAGTACCGCTAATCTGCCACGAGAAGTCGCCACTTGCATAGTTAAGCATTGTATCGTGTGTCTTACCTGTGGCCTTTGTTCCGAAAAGGGCATCGGCATTACCCGCACTGAATCCCGAAGCCGATGTATAGATACCACTATGATAGTTGTCGAAACCTACCTCCTTGGCATAAACCCAAAGTTGTTTGTGGAATTTCACAATATCGGCATTTGTGTAGCTGTTGTCCTCCCAGTTGTAGTTGATACCATCCGAGCCGAAGAACATCAAGCAGTTGATAAGGGGCTTAACGTAGATAAAATCGCCGTTTGCGTCCTTCTCGGTAATCATTGCGCTGTAAGTTTTGTCGCCATCGCCTGTCCAGCTCTCAAAGAAAGCAATACCACTGAAAATATCGGTACCGTTACGGTGAGCAGCATCGACCCAAGCACCGGGTGCTTGGAAGAACGAGTGATTCCACGAACCGAACAGATTGGTATATTGCCACATTGAATAAACGTCGGCGGCAAATTTATCACTGGGATAGCCGGCTGCACCACCCGAACCTACGTCCATTGGGAAGTTGGCCCACAGGTTACGTGTCTCATAGGTTTTTTCAACAAGACGGTCGGCGCGACTCATAATCTGAGCACGACGAACGTGTGAACGCACAAAGGCAATGTCAGATGCCTGAATACCGGCAGCCTCAAACTCCTCCATTGTAGGATATTTGCGACCATCCTGATGCGCCGCGTAGAACAGGTCGAGCATCTTCTTTGTGTCAAAGCCCGAGAAGTCGTAAATCTCCTCGGTAGCAGTCGGAGAGTACTCCTGCGCTACAACCGGTGCTGACGAGAATGCACAAGCGAGCGCTAACGCTGCAATGTAATGTTTCTTCATAATCACAAAATTAAGGTTAGTAAATAAAAATATCTTTAAATTGTAACTTTTACAATTATTATATGCACTAAAATACTTAAATGCCGCAACTATCGACCGCGCCATCTGCAATTAGTGCAATTAAATTACAAATATAATCATTTTACATTATCAACCCACACAAATAGTAAATTTAATTATAAATTTAAGCATTTTTATTTATTTACGACTGTCCGACACATATAAATAAAGAGTGTGTGCCACTCTTATGGCACACACTCGTAAAAAAGGTTTATACAGTAGGCTTATTTGTTAAGCAATTTTACACTGCGCAGAATGTTACCGTCGCTCTCGATTGTGAGCAGATAAACACCCTTAGCACCAAGAGTAATCTGTACGCTCTCGCCCGAAGCAACCGAAGCACTCTTCTCGGCTACACTCTTGCCATCGACAGTGTAAAGAGCCACCTTATAGTTACCCTCACGGGCAAACTCGACAATAGCCGCACCCTCGACAACATAAGTAACAACCTCGCCGGCCTCGACATTCTCGACACCACTCTCGACACCCTCGACCTTAATCACTTGGAAAGTGCGCTCGTCGCTGCCAAGTGAGTTGGTAAGAGTAAGAGTAACGGCATAATCGCCGCCCTTCGCGTAGCTTACAACAGCCGAGCCTTCGGTGTCGCCGCCTACAACGCCGTCGATAACACCCTTCTTAGCTTTCCAAACAGGAGTTGTTACCACGGGGAAAGCCGAACCGCTGATGAAAGGACATCCCGATGTGTAGTCCGAGGCTATCCAACCAAAAGCACCCTGTCCCTCGCTGCCTGTTGCCGCATAGTTGTGCAATCCTGCTTTTACGCCCGATTTTACACCAACCGAAGCAAATGTATTATCGGCACCGGCCTTACTCTCCAAATCCCAGTACGAGAACATACCCTCGGGCAGATTATTCACATCAATATCACCCATAGACACCAGCACATCATCGTCGGTCATAACCTTGTTCCATACTTGGAAGTTATCTATCACACCATCAATACCACTGCGTCCGTGAGCCGAGCCGCCAACCGAGAGCACCTGTCCATAGGTGATATTATAGACATTGCCTTGGAAGCCCGGGTCGCCCGTCTTGTCATCGGGACTGCTTGTGCGATTCCAAGCAGTTACCTCCTGTCGCTTGCCATTGATGTAGAATTTACAGTGCAACTGCCCGCCGGCATTATACTCGAAAGTAAAGGCCATATGCACCCAAGTACCAACAGGAACAGTTGTATTGGCAAACTTGTAACGAAGCTCATTATTGTTTGTTGCATCTGTTCCGCGGAAGGTGAAGCTGCCCATTGTACCATCGGCCTTGATATTTGTCCATATCCAGCCCCAGTCGGTCTTGGGCCAAGAGTCGAGTTTGTTGGCAACGGCCAGCAGCTGTGTCTCGCCCTCGGCCAACTTATTTATCTTAATCCAGAATGCGGTAGAGAAACTCTTTGCGCCAACGACGCCAATATCATTTGCCTTAACGCCGAAACGCTCCTCCTTGAGGTTGACGCCCTGCGAGCCCGAACCGTCGGCCTTGCGACCTGTGTAAGCAAGGGCTATTTGGTCGCCTGCGTTTACTGTAATATCAGCCTCTTGCCCGTTGGCTGTCAGAGTAAGAATTTTGGGAAGCGCACCGATGGCCTCACCGGTAATCTGAATGTAACCGGCAAAATCGCGTGTCGTCTGTACGCGGTTTCCGGCAGCATTATACTCCTTGCCCACAACTCTTAGATTGTAGCTGCCGACAGTCGTGGGACCCTCGGCCACTGCAATACTCTTGCCCGTCTGCTCATAGAGCACATTGCCCGAAGCATCGGTAATTATCCATTGAGCCTCTTCGTGGCGAGCATCGACGTAAGAGATTTCAAAATCCTCACCGGGCTTTATCGTGGTCTTGTCAATCTGAATATCGTCGTCATAGACGTATGTGCCTGCATCGTGGAACTCGCTCCAAGCAATCTCCGAGTCGCTGTTCATATCGAGCGACACTGCAGCAACGCCGAAGCGTACCTTGTCGGCCTTTGTCATATCCATAGGCACGCGATAGTACATTCCGGCCCAAGATGTTGTAATACCCATAAGCACAGGCTCGCCGCCCTCTTGCTGTGCATAGAGCTTGAAGAGTGCTGTATTAACGTCGATATTGTAGCAAGGCTCGCCTGCTGCCTTGTCATTGGGCATATTGAAAATTATCTTTCCATCAACACCGTATTTACTGAAAGCAAGAACCTTTGAGCTTGCAATGACGGGCTGTGCAGGAGTAGCAGCCTTTTGACGTACGATAGAAAATTCGCCCAAATAAAGGTCAATATCCTTTGCATTGACAAATTCAAGGGCTACAAGTGCAACCTCGGCTGCATCTATGTCTTTTCCGACAACAAAGCTCTTCTCGACCCATACATCTTCGTCGGCCTCCTGAGCCTCGTCGCACAAGGTAAGTTCGCCAATGGGGTTAGCCTCGTCGCCAACGGCTGTAAGAATAAGATTAACACCTGCGCTACCCTTTGACAATTTGTAACGGAATGTAATCAAGTCGCCATCTTTAACATCGAACTGTGTTTTGAACAGGTGCAGGTACTCACTATCCACACTACCAAAAATGCGAACGGTAGAGCCGCCCACGTAAGCCTCGTCCCAAGTAAACTCGGCATCAAGACCATTCTCGGGAACATCGGCAGCGGTGCGCCCCAATAGGTTTGTGGTGAACCACCAACGCCACGTAGGCAGATAGTCCTGAACACCGATATTGTACCACTCGCCATTGTGCTGACGCTCGCCTCTCCAATTAAAGTAACGTCCGTTACCCAGATTGAAATATGTGATAAAAGGCTCTTCGTCCAAACTCCACGCAAGCGTACTCTTGGCAGTCATAAACGACGACATTCCGTGGAACGAGAAATTATCGGCATTGTATTTCATCGAGCTTGTAATCTCGGGGGTATTTACCGGGTTACGTGTACCGCCTGTAAACCAACGCTCGGTGCGCAGCATATAGGTACGCTGCTTAACCTCGGGGGCGCTACCTTTCTCGCCGCGGCTCTCCCAGAACATATTTGTGCTGTGAGCACCCCAAAGACCTATCGAGATAGGATAATCCTTGAGCAAAGGCCAGCTGTTGCTGCCCGGCTCGGCACCCTGCATATTCACACCGGCATATATCATAAGAGGGTCGTAACCTATTTTACCCGCATAATCTACCGCGCCGCTAAGCAGATAAGATTTATTCCAATTATAGTTGAAGAAGAGCGATGCACCCTTGGCAATATCGTCGTTGTGTGTGCCGAAGCCTTGGTCGAACGAGATGTAGCCATTATCATTTGTGCCATCGTACCACAGATTCTCGAACAAAGGGTTCAAAGGCTTCGACGCCGCAAGAAGTTCTTGATGATAAGTAATAAGCTGCTTGACAATATAAGCGCCACCCGAAAATTCCGAGTTGTAGCCAAGACCGTCAACGCCATAATAGTGCAAGAATTTGGCTGTCTTTTCGGCACCGGCATCAACTGTTGCCTGCATAGCCTCTTGCCAGCCGTTGCCATATAATCCGCCATAAGGGATTCCGGCAACCGACGACACTGCTACTCCGTTCTTGTGAGCAACGTCGGCAAAGTTACCGGGCACACGTCCCTGCGGTGCTGTCCAGTTACCATAGTGCGAAATATAGGGCCACATATTAAACACCTCCGAGTCATACACTCCGTTGGGCAGTGCATTCTCGGCTGCATCATCAATGGGCACCCACATAAGAAGGCGCTTATCGTTGGCCTCGGTAATATTTGTGTGCACCTGCGTGGCTGCGTTGCGGAAACGTGCCTTGGGCTTTACACGCGAAATAAAAAAGTTGTCGTCCTCGGTAACCTGCTGTCCGGGCGTCCATTGTTTCAATGTATTTCCAAACTGTTGAGCAAAATTACCCCAATTGATGTAGCCCTCTTGATAGGTCTGCGCATTTGCTGCAAGAGCCATCATAGCAAGGCTGCCAAAAATAGTTAGTTTTCTGTTCATAGTTGTTAAATGTTTTATGTTAAAAAAAATCAGTGTACCCTCACTGTTTTTGGGTACACTGATTACAATTCTATTTTAATTAGAAATTAGGAGCATCAACATCCCACCACAGACGTGTGGCCTGCTCGTCGGGACCACCAAGCGCGGGAATACCGCTGTTCTCGACCATCTGTACGGCCTGCGGGTCGGTGGGCACCCAAGGAATACGACGGATTATGCTGTTGGGATCCCACTGTCCGGCCTTACCTTGAGGAATTGAGCCGTCGCCGTCGTCGGTGTTAAGCACCGAGAACATCTTGGGATAACCTGTACGACGCATCTCGGCCCAAGCCTCGGTCGAGAGGGGGAACAGAGCAATATACTTCTGTGTGATAATCTTTTCGAGCTTTGTCTCGTTATCATCACCCTCGTTCCATTTAACGCCGATTGTGGTTACACTGGGCCAAGGATCGCCATCGCCCATAGGATCGACATTGACATACTCGACAGGATTCTCTTGCTCCATATAAGCATCTACCAACGACGCATAGGGCGAACCAAACTGCGCCTGCATCGGATCTTCGAGATAAGCATTGCGGATACCGCGCTCATAGAAGTACTGTGCAGTACCGCCCATCTCCCATCCGCGCAGCGCACCCTCGGCACGCAAGAAATCAACCTCGGCCAATTTCACAAGATAGAGAGGAGGCATCATACCACCCATAATGTTATTATCGAATGTCGAGTAACCCTGACGCTGATTCTGCTGATAGGTCTGACCGTTACCAACCAACAAACCTGCACGAATACCGAAAATATCTGTACCGGCGGGTGTTACCTCACCAGTCTTTTTATTTACAATATCTCCGCTGTTGGGCAAGAACAGATACTTGAGATAAGGATGGTCGAGGCTCTTTAAGAGGCTCACAAACGATGCGCACAGACGAAGGTCGCCCCAACTGTTGGCAATATCCATAAGAGGATGAGTAAAACCACTGAGCATCGGATAAAGGCCCTGTTGGTCGTCGGCATTCTCGACAACGCCACTTGCAACAGCCTCCTCGGCCCAACGCTTTGCCGTTTCGGGCTCAACCTTTACAATGTGCATAGCCATACGCAGTTTCAATGAATTGGCGAGCATAATATAGGTTTTCATACTCATATCGCCTGTAATCATCGAACGATTGGTCTGATGGTAGGCCATAAGTACATTGCTTATTTGTGCCTGATACCAATCGGGGCGTGTCTCATAATTCTCAAGACAAGCGACAATTGTGTCAAGGTTCTGTACAATACCATAGTAGATTGTTTTAAGGTCGTTGTACTCGTATGGTGTCTCGGAATTTTGCTTATCCTCAAGATATGTGAAAGGACCCGAAAGATCGGCCTGCTCCTGTGCCATAAGACAGTAATAAAGCAGGTTGATAGCCTTAATCTCGGGAATAGAATCGACCATAGGATGATGCAACAGGGGCATAATAGCATTCTTAGCCATTGTATATGCACCAAGAGGGCCACCGTTAAAATCGGCCGACACGTTGTAAGTAGATGTCAGAGTACCATACATAAAGTCCTTGTGAGGCACTGTAAAATATTGTGCGTATGTATCAGGGCCCAAAGAGTACTGACGCTGATAAGCGTGAGCAGCAGGCATTCCGGCCTCTTTACCTCCACGCATATTATACTGTCCGGCCAACGACTGACCAAAGTAACCGAAACGATCGAGTGTATCTATTGCATTCATCACACCCTGCTCTGTGGGCTGTATGTGATACATTATCGAATCGACGTTTCCAATGTATGTGGTTGTCTCGCCCATAATGGCACCAACGCCCATCTCATCTCCCGGATCGTCATAATCGAGACACGACTGCAAACTCATACTTGCAACGAGCAACGAGCCGGCAAACATCAAATATTTTTTCATATCCGTAAATTTTCTATTATTCATAAATATTCTTAAACACTTTGCAACTCGCTACCCAATTACAGATTGAGTTTCAGGTTGAGACCAAACGAACGAGCCGATGGGTAGTTGAACACGTCGATACCTCCAAGTCCGTTACCTGTTGATACAGAAACGTCGGGATCAACGGGTGCGTCCTTATAGATAAAGAAGAGGTTGCGGCAGATGAACGAGAGGTTCAGATGCTTATACTCGCCAAAGAGGTTACGGAAGGTGTAACCAAGCGACAACTCGCGCAGACGGAAGTTTGTAGCATCGTAGATGTAGTCGCCCGCATAGCTGCTACCAACAAAATCGTAGTAGTCGTTAACAGCAACCATATCACGACCCTCGTTGAGCCACATTCCGTGGCGTCCATCCTCGGTGTAAATGTTATTCTTCTCGGCATACAGACGTGCATTACCTGTGCGCTCCGAAAGACCCATCTCGTCGAGGTAGCTCTCGGTGAGCGAGATAACCTTACCGCCTATACGACCATTGATAAGGAAGTAAAGCGAGAAATTCTTATATGTGATAGTATTAGACCAAGAGAGCTGATAATCGCTATTCAGATTACCTGCAAACTTCTGGAACACTTTGTTGGCGTCGCGCACACGGATATTACCACCCGATACATCGGCGTAACCACCGAGTGAGGGCTTGCCCTCGCTTGTTATGTAAAGGTCGCCTTTTCTGTGAACGGGCTCACCTGTACCCTCGGTACCATAAACGGGAATATCAACATATGTACCGTCGCTCTGCAATTCGCTGTTGTAACCAACAATATAAATATCATTTGCATAGCGTGTAAAGTCGGTTATATAAACGTCGCCATACGAACCACCCTTGCGATAGCGAAGCTGAATCTTACCCTCGGCAAGACCGGTTGACATATCCTGACTGAATCCATACTTATTCTTATAAGTCTCCTCAATCTCATTGTGGTTGTACGAGAAGTTAACATTTGTATTCCAACGCCAATCCTTGCTGATTGCCCAATCGTAACCAACCGAAAGCTCAACGCCTTGGTTACGGATTATACCGCTGTTAACAGGCTGGCTCTTACCATTTGTACCGGCAATTTCGAGGTAAGATTTGTGCATTGCCGAGTTATAATAGGTAATATCCACATTCAGACAATCGCGGAAGAATTGCATCTCAAGACCGGTCTCGAACGACTTTGTCTTCTCGGGCACAGGAACAAAGAAGTTCCAACCTTTGGTTGCCACAGCACCTGTCTTTTCGTCCTTAGGCAATTTATTGTAAAGAGTATTGGGAATAGAGTTACCCACCTCGGAGTAGCTTAGACGATACTTAGCATAGTTGAACCATTTGGGCAACTCGATAAGGTCGCTGATGATGGCGTTACCACCGATACCGAAATATCCGTAGCTGTCATCTGTACCCAAAAACTCGAATTGTTTGAAAGGACGATACCAGTCCTGACGATAAGAGACATCGACAAACACTTTATCTTTCCAACCAATCTGGAATGTTGCAAGTGCCGCCTGATCCCAATCACTGCTGTTGCTGCTGGTTGTAACGCCCGGGCCGCCCGATGAGGGGTCGAAACGGTTAATTACATCCGAAATGGGCAAAGCGCCATTGGGCTGTGCACCGACAATACCATCTGTTGTCATATCCTTAGAGGCTGTTGCATCGGTGTTTACGTAACGGCCACGAATAGTATGTCCTACATAACCAGCTGTTGCCGAGATTGCCCAATCGTCATTGAGTTGTTTGTTGTACGAGAGCAGATAGTCGGTATAAATCTCATTTGTACGGTCGGTATTCAAGAAATATCTTCCATAGCGGTTCATATCGGTGATTGACCACGTCGAGGCGTATGTACCACTCTCGCTCTGATATTTTGTGTGATCGATAGATACACGGGCTTGCAGATTAAGCCCCTCGATAATATTAACCGTTGCCGAGAATGCTGCCGAGAAGCGGTCTTCCTGAGCCTCACTGAAATTCATATTTGTGAGCCAATAGGGGTTGTTATACATAGGAGCTTGCATAACCCACTGCTGCATAGGGCCACTGAGAAGTACGTGTCCGTCGGTCATCTTTTTATATGTTCCATCGTCCTGCAACATATAATATGTTTGTGTACCGATACCCTCGGAGTTACCCGACGACCACCACGAACCGTTGGCCGAGTAGTTATCGGCATAGTAGTCCATATCAACGTCGCGCGGGGTTGTATAAAGGTGATAGATGGGGTTGCCCAATGTACCACCGCCGACACGATTCTTGTTCTTAGTCTGAATGTAGTTGGCACTTACGTTCAAAGTGATACGATCCCACATTTTATAAGTCTGGCGGAATGCGAATGTGTTACGGTTGTAAGTGTTCGACTCAATCATTCCTATCGAATGTGAGTTAGAATAAGAAATATAGGTCTGAATTTTCTCTGTACCACCCGACACCGAGATTGAGTTGTTGGTGTTTATACCCATATCGTAGAATGCGTCAATATCGTCCTTGCCATAGTCGCGCAAATAGGCCTGATAGATTGTTCCTACCGGGTAGTAAGCCTTGTTACCCTCAATGTCGAATGTGTATTTGTTGCCTGTTCCGGCCAAACGGTCGCCCCAACCATCCGAGATAAAGCGTGTTCCGGTTGCATCGGTGCGCAGTCCGCCGTAGCTATTCTGAATGGCAGGAGTGAGCAGAGGCATATCAAATGTGGTATTCGAGTTAAATGTTACCTCCATCTTGCCCTCTTTACCCTTCTTTGTGGTAATCATCACAACACCGTTGGCTGCACGCGAGCCGTAAAGAGCAGCAGCGTTAGCACCCTTAAGAATGTTCATCGACTCAATATCGTCGGGGTTAATCATAGAGAGGGGGTCCGAGCCCTCGGTTGTTCCCGAGTATGTTATGTTGGCTGCATCGCCCACCTGTCCGCGGATGCCGTTAGTCATAGGCACACCATCGACAACGATAAGAGGCGCATTCTCACCCATAATAGATTTATTACCACGAAGCGTAATTTTTGATGCACCACCGGCACCACCCGCACTGGGAGTAATTGTGATACCCGAGATTTTACCCTCAAGCGAATTTACGAGGTTCACGTCCTGCACCTGAAGGAGGTCGGCAGCTTTAATTTGCTGTGTAGCGTATGTAAGAGATTTTTCTTTACGCATAATGCCCATAGCAGTTACAACAAACTCTTCGAGCATTTCAGTCTCTTCGGAAAGAGTAAAGTTAAGAGAGCCACCGTTCCAAACAAGTTCTTGTTTTGTGTAACCCATCATCTGAGCACAGATTGTAGAGCCTTTTTTTACGAGGTCGAGCTTGAAGCTTCCGTCAAAATCGACCTGTGTCGAGTTTGTAGTACCGACAACAAACACAATAGCGCCGAATACCGGCTCACCATTGGTGTCCTTTACCACACCCTTGACTACTCCACCATCCTGTTGCATCACATTAGTCTCGGCCATTGCTTGTGGAGCAAAGCCGCAAAGCGGCAACCCCAACAAAGAGGCCGCCAACAGTGAAATACCAACTGTTTTTAGTTTCATAAATTATAAATTTTAAGGTTGTTAGGCTGTATGTGCAATTATATTCCCGTAAATCATAAATCACCCGAAAAAAATCGCCCTCATACGTTTATATACAATTTTGCCAAAAATACACAAATTTTCTTACACATTAACTTATTTTCCATCTTTTTTTGACAAGCAGAGATATTTAACTATTTTACTTCCCTATTATATTGCGTATTCAACAGAAATTAACGAAATTTACACACGCAACACACCATTAGCCACCGGTGAGCGCCGGCAATAAAACTAATACGAATATACTATAAAAAAGATGAGCCAAAATAGACCTTGGTCGTGGATACCGACCTTATATTTCACAGAGGGGCTACCCTATTTTGCCGTTACTGTTATATCGGTGATTATGTATAAACGCCTCGACATTGACAATACCGCAATTGCATTATACACAAGCTGGCTTTATCTGCCGTGGGTAATAAAACCTTTTTGGAGTCCATTGGTAGATATGCTCTCGACCCGCCGTCGTTGGATTACAGCCACACAACTTATTATGGGCGCCGCACTCGGGTCGATAGCCTTTTTTATTCCGGTGAGCAATTTCTTTCAATGGACATTGTGCCTATTTTGGCTCATAGCATTCAGCTCGGCCACCCACGACATTGCCGCCGACGGATTCTATATGTTGGGGCTCGACGAACGAGAGCAGTCCTTCTTCAGTGGCATTCGCAGCATCTTCTACCGCATTGCCACACTTTTTGGACAGGGAGCACTCATAGTCTTCGCAGGCAGGCTCGAAGAGCACATCGGCAACATTTCACTTGCATGGAGCATCACATTTGCAGCACTTGCAGCCATCATTCTTCTTATGGGGCTTTACCACACTTATTCGTTACCCACACCCAAGAAAGATATTTCGCGCAATATCAACAACATAAAAGAAGCATTCTGTAATTTTGAAAAAATCATATTGAGTTATTTTAAAAAACCCGGAATAATACCCGCCCTGCTCTTTATGCTTCTTTTCCGCCTGCCCGAGGCACAATTGGTAAAAATGATTAACCCCTTTCTTTTGGATACAAAAGACGTCGGCGGCCTTGGAATGTCAACCGAACAGATAGGTATAACCTACGGAACGATAGGAGCAATCGGGCTTATTATCGGCGGATTAGCCGGTGGAATATGTATCTCAAAGCAAGGGCTTAAATATTGGCTGTGGCCTATGGTGCTTGCAATCTCCCTTCCCGACCTCGTATATGTATATCTGAGCTATGCACAACCCGAGAGCCTATTCACTATAAACAGTTGTATATTCATCGAGCAAATGGGCTACGGATTCGGCTTCACAGCCTATATGCTATACCTTATATATTTCTCACGTGGCGAATATGCAACCGCGCACTATGCAATATCCACAGCCTTTATGGCGCTTGGAATGATGCTTCCGGGAATGATTTCGGGATATATACAAGAAGCCATCGGTTATAAATACTTTTTCATCTGGGTTATGATATGTTGCTTTGCCACCTTCATTGTATCGGCAATGCTAAAGATTGACCCCAAATTCGGAACAAAAAACAACAAATAATAATTTACAATATGAAAAGAATCAAGACATTTGCAGCAATTGCACTATTGGCACTGACCGCCGAAGCACAGACCGACTACACACAAGGCCTGTCAGTGTGGTTCGACAAGCCCACAACCCTGAACGGCCGACAAGTATGGTACGGCGGGCGTCCCGACCTGTGGAAAGGCAAAGGAAAGCCCGAGTGGGCAGGCGAGGGAGCACAAAACCCCGACCAAGAGTGGGAGTCAAAATCACTCCCCATCGGTAACGGAAGCATCGGAGGAAACATCCTCGGTTCTATTGAGGCCGAGCGCATCACCCTAAACGAAAAAACCCTGTGGCGAGGCGGCCCCAACACCGAGAAAGGCGCCGGGTACTATTGGAACGTCAACAAAGAGTCGGCCCATCTGCTCGACGACATACGCCAAGCATTTAAAGATGGCGACGATGCAAAAGCCGCCAAGCTCACACGCGAAAATTTCAACAGCCCCGTAGCCTACGAATATTATGGCGAGAAGCCTTTCCGTTTCGGAAACTTCACCACAATGGGCGAGATTTACATCGAGACAGGGCACAACGCCATAGGCCTTGGCGACTACAAACGCATCCTCTCGTTAGATTCGGCTCTCGCAGTGGTTCAGTACACCAGAGACGGTGTTGATTACGAACGCAAATACTTTGTATCTTACCCCGCCAACGTAATGGTAATAAAGTTCAGTGCAAGCGAGCCGGGCAAGCAGAACCTCACATTCAGTTATGCTCCTAACCCCGTTTCCGAGGGCACACTGCAACATTTGAGCTACGACGGCCTTATGTGGAAAGCCAAGCTCGACAACAACGGTATGCAATACACAGTGAGAATCAAATCAGTTGCAAAAGGCGGTTCATATCGCCTACACAAAAACAATAAGATTCAAATCATAGATGCCGACGAAGTATGCTTCTACATCACCGCCGACACCGACTACAAGATTAACTTCGACCCCGATTTCAACGACCCCAAAGCCTACGTAGGCGTTAACCCCGACGAGACAACAAAAGCGTGGATGCAGAGCGCTCTTTCCAAAGGCTACGACGCCCTCTTTGCCGAACACTATGCCGACTATTCATCCCTCTTCGGCCGCGTAAGCCTCGACCTTAACCCCAACGCCCCCACCACCCTCGAATTCCCCGGTGTAGCATCATTGCCCACCCCTGCACGTCTCAAGAGCTACCGCACCGGCAAGCCCGACTTTGGACTCGAAGAGCTCTATTTCCAATTCGGCCGTTACCTGCTCATTGCAAGCTCGCGTCCCGGCAACCTACCCGCCAACCTTCAAGGAATGTGGCACAACAACGTCGATGGCCCTTGGCGCGTCGATTACCACAACAACATTAACGTACAGATGAATTATTGGCCGGCATGCGCCACCAACCTCGACGAGTGCGTCCTACCCCTTATCGACTTTATCCGCACACTTATGAAGCCCGGAGCAGTAACCGCAAAATCCTATTTCGGCGCACGCGGTTGGACAGCCAGCATCTCGGGCAACATATTCGGATTCACCGCACCCCTCATCAGCCAAGATATGTCGTGGAATTTCAACCCCATGGCAGGCCCTTGGCTGGCCACTCACGTGTGGGACTATTACGACTACACACGCGACAAAAAGTTCCTTAAAGAGGTGGGCTACGACATTATCAAAAGCAGCGCAATTTTTGCAGTCGATTATTTGTGGAAAAAAGACGACGGCACATACACAGCAGCCCCCTCAACCTCGCCCGAGCACGGCCCCATCGACCAAGGAGCAACCTTTGTACACGCTGTTGTACGCGAGATTCTGCACAACGCCATCGACGCAAGTAAAGCATTGGGCACCGACAGCAAACTACGCAAAGAGTGGCAACAGGTACTCGACAAACTCGCCCCCTATCAAATAGGCCGTTACGGGCAACTTATGGAGTGGAGCAAAGACATTGACGACCCTAAAGACCAACACCGCCACGTCAACCACCTCTTCGGCCTGCATCCGGGACACACAATCTCACCCGTAACAACCCCCACCCTTGCCGAGGCATCTAAGGTAGTACTCGTTCATCGCGGCGACGGTGCAACAGGTTGGAGTATGGGCTGGAAGCTGAACCAGTGGGCACGTCTGCACGACGGTAACCACGCCTACACCCTCTTTGGCAACCTACTGAAGAACGGCACACTCGACAACCTATGGGACACACACGCCCCCTTCCAGATTGACGGAAACTTCGGCGGAACAGCAGGTATCACAGAAATGCTTATGCAGAGCCATATGGGCTTTATACATCTGCTCCCTGCCCTCCCCGACGCTTGGAGCGAAGGCCGCATTAACGGCATCTGCGCAAAGGGTGGCTTCGACGTTGACATTGCGTGGAACGAAGGCAAGCTCGCCGAGGCTGTTATAAAATCGAAGAACGGTGGTAAGTGCAGCCTGCGCTACGGCGACAGCACCTTGAGTTTCGGCACAAAGAAAGGCCGCAACTACACAGTTGTGCTAAAAGACGGCAAACTCAAAGTAAAGTAATACACAACTGCACAAACACAACACAAAGAGGCTGACATCTAAAGTCGTATAGACTTTTTAGTGTCAGCCTCTTTGTTATTTTATACAAATGCACGCAAACACTACTGCTCCTTGTAATTAAAACACATATAAAAGAAACGCACTCGTCTTTTTTATAATAAAAAGGAGCTCCCGTGTAGGGTGAGAAGTTAAAATAAATACAAAGGAGAATATTTTATAAAAGCCCCACGAAGAATCGCCGGGCCAAACAAAAAAAGTTTTGCTGCACGAAGAGAACGACGAAACTCCGAGAATATAAGATTTGAGCGCTCCTGTTCTTTGTAATCCACCGGCTCTCGAAAGCTACCCTAAGGCGTGGCCCGCCATTGAACAATACGAAGGCATCTCGGTTTTCAGATTTAATTGATGAGTTTCCCAGTCAATCGATGCAGCAAAACCATACACAAATATATGGTGCTTTAACCACAAAAACAAATTTTACCCTCTGTTTTTTAATTATTTTTTATCTCTTTCATATTTGTTGCATATTACCCCGTCCCGAAAGTTGCCGCTTTTCATTTTACCTCAGCACTTTAGCCATCAAAACGTGTG
>CAYYEL010000038.1:0-21986 GCA_964470845.1 uncultured Bacteroidaceae bacterium
AAGCTGATCGCTACCGACGATATGCACGATGCAACCAAGGTTTCCACCAACTACTATCTTCCCCTGCTCGGCCCGGGACGTTATATGATTATAGTACGCGAGTTTAAGGATGGTCAGTGGCAACAGGTTCGTCAAACAGTCGAGACCAGCTACTTCAGCATCTTAGAATCGAGCACGGCACGCCCCTACGTGTGCGCTCCTATGGTGATAAACGATGGCAAGGTAGTTGTTCAGGGCGACGAGTTTAAAGTAAAAGTTAAGCTCGACTATACAAAGGGCAGCCACAATGGATACATAAAAGTCAACACGGCATATGGCACAACGACCTTTGTCGAGAGCGACCCCATAGCAGTAAACATTGAGCAAGGAAAGCCTGTCGAGCTTGAGATTCCCTGTCGTTGCATAGCAACCGCACCGTTGGGCAAA
The DNA here is from genome assembly GCA_964470845.1 of uncultured Bacteroidaceae bacterium. Lineage (GTDB taxonomy): Bacteria > Bacteroidota > Bacteroidia > Bacteroidales > Bacteroidaceae > HGM04593. The sequence goes on from CAYYEL010000038.1 coordinate 427, forward strand.
TGGCACCTCTCATTAAAGTACTACTCATTAGGAAATATGCTGTTGGGTAATGTATCGAACAACACACCCACCTACCCCGAAAATGGCATATTCTGGATAGGCGACAAGACCGAGATAAGCACACCCGATGCAAGCAGTGCAAGCGTGTCGGTATCGGCCGAGAGAATAAACATCTCAGGCGTCGAGGACAATGCAACCATAATGGTTTTCTCAATTGACGGACGCCTTGTATATCAAGGCAACAACACAACAATAAATGTTGCACCGGGACAATATATAATAAATGTAATAAGCGCCACCGGATGCGATACATTTAAAGTGATTGTCAGATAAACAGACACCAATAAAAAATGAATCGAGGCAACCTTCTAATGAAAGTTGCCTCGATTCATTAAGTACTCCCGACGAGAATCGAACTCGTATCTTAGCTTTAGGAGAGCCACATTCTATCCATTGAACTACGAGAGCAGAAACTTACATCCCCACAGAGGATGCAACGAATCCGACCGCGAAGATACTGAATCTTTTGCAAAAATTAAAGGCAAGCTCTATAAAATAGATAAAATTTAATTGTCCGACAGCAAAATATATGCCCAAATATAGGAACAAACGAGCGAGAAATATGAAGTTTACTTCAATATTTTACACAGCGAGTGCAGAATATATTCGAGTTTACCTCAAATACAAAAAAACACAAACTATTTTATAAAGACTTAAATAAAAAACCTACACCGGAAATTATCCACACAAAAGCATTATATTCGCAAGCGAAAAACAATCACAATCGCTAAGCAATGAGACTTTTATTGACACTTATAATGGCAGCGGCAACCACAATAGCCTCGGCACAGAGCTACAATGAGCTATTCGAGCAAGCCACCCGTGAACTGAAAGAGGAGCGATACGAGCAGGCCGAAAGCCTCTATCTGCGTGCTGTGGCACAAGAGCCATCGAACAAACTCAACGAATATGCTTACAGCAATCTTGCATTTGCACAGTGGTCTTTAGGTAAATCGCACGACGCAATAGTTTCCTACACAAAAGCCCTTGCCCTGAACCCGCAATCGACACAGATAATGCTGCAACGTGCACGCATATACATCGAGCAAGGCAACAACGACAGCGCCCTTGTCGATTACAACAACGCACTATCTGTCGAGCCACGCAACAGCCACGCACTGTTTATACGAGCCTACATATACAGCCAAAAGGGAGAATACACAAAAGCATACGCCGACTACAACGCCCTGCTTGCCATTGAGCCATCGAACAACGAAGCACGCCTGTTGCTGGCGCTGCTGTATCACAAAGAGGGACGAGTGAACGACGCACTGATGCTCTTGGGAGTACTCATCGACGGCAATCCACAGAATGCCGAGTACTACTATGCACGCAGCAATGTACACCGCCAAGAAAATCTTACAGCGCTTGCCATAATGGACATTGAAAAAGCCATCGAGCTTGCACCACAAAATGCCACCTATCACATTGCACACGCACAATTGCTGCTATCCGAAGGCGACCGACGCGCCGCACGCAAAGCCCTCGACCGGGCAGTTGCATCGGGACACCAAGCCTCGGCACTCATTGAATTATATAAACAATGCGCCGAAAAGTAAAAACCCAATTCTTACAGACAGCAAAGAGGGCGACACTCTAAATAAAAACCGTACACTGCACTTTTTTTAAAGAAAATAATACAGTCTGTCAAAAAAATAGTGTATATTTGGGCAACATTGGAAAAACAACAAAAAAATGACAGACAAAAAAATTACGCCCTACAACATCAGGGAAAAAAAGGAGAAGAACGCAGCCTACCGTTCTCTTATCCGAGCCGAGCTGGCCGACGAGTTATATGACAAAATATTGAACATCGTTGTTATAGAAAAGCGCTACCGAAATAAAGATTTTTCGGCAAAGGAGCTTGCAATGGAGCTTGGAACAAACACCCGATATATTTCAGCGGTTATAAATTCGAGATTTAACACAAATTTCTCGTGCCTTGTCAACGAGTATCGTATAAAAGAAGCGCTGCACCGTATGACCGACAAGCGTTTCAATGATATGACCATCGTGGACATCGGCCTTTCTGTGGGCTTTGCCAATCGTCAGTCGTTCTATGCCTCATTTTTCCGCATTATGAACGAGACGCCCAACAGCTACCGCAAGAAACACAATAAAAACAAATAACCTCAAATGGAGCAGGCTATACGCGACAAAATATTAGAAATTAAAAAAAGTGTGCGATTGTCAATGAACGGTGTTGTATCATCGTTGCAACGCAAGCAAGGGCTCGACTACAAGATTAACTTTGGGGTCGAGATTCCTCGTCTAAAAGAGATTGCATCGCACACACCAAAGGAGCGTAACCTTGCCATCGCCCTGTGGAACGAGAATATCCGCGAGTGCAAAATGCTGGCAATCTTTTTAATGCCCGCCGACGAGTTTACCGCCAACGACGCACAAGAGTGGATAGGCCGAACACCCTTTACCGAGGTTGCCGACCATTTGTCGATGCACCTGTTGCGCCACCTTGATAACGCCGTCGCCCTGTCCCTGCAATGGATAGAGCACGACGAGGCTCTGTTCCCCTACTGCGGTTTTCTGACACTCTCGCATCTGTTCCGCGACGGCATCCATCTTAATGAGGCCGACGAGAAGCATTATCTGCAAGCCGTTGCCGACGCGCTATCAGACGTCAAAGGCAACAAAACACTGCAAAACAGCGCCTACACGTCGCTTCAAAGATACTGCAACATAGACGACAACTGCCACAAAAAAGCTATGGCGCACAGTGCACTGCAACATATTTTCATTTAAAATTATATAAAAAAAGATATATACACAGTTGTATTATAAAAAAAGAGATAACTTTGTAGCAACAAAAAGATGGAGACAACCGCCACAATTGAGATAGTAGAGCAGTTGTTCACCGACTACCTACGGAACAACAATATGCGACGCACCCCCGAGCGCTACGCAATACTATCGGCAATATACTCGATAGAGGGTTGTTTCGACATTGAGACACTGCTCAGGCACTTAGAAGAGGACGATAAATTCCGAGTGAGCCGTGCAACCGTATATAACACAATAGCCCTGCTGACAAAAGCCGACCTTGTGATTCATCACATATTCGGCGGGCAGTCGCTCTACGAAAGATGTTACGGAGGCGAGAAGAGCTACACAATATGCACAAAGTGCCATAAGGTAGAAGAGATAAAAAACATAAAGATAAGCGACAATATAGCAACAAAAATAAAAAAATTTCACCCGGCACACTACTCGTTGTACATATACGGACTATGCAGCAAATGCAGCCGAGCACAAAAGCGCCGCAAGAAAAAAGGATAACCCCTTGGCGACACACAACAAGCAGACACCGATAAACAACATAAGCAAACATAGAAGAGCAACGATATGAAAAAGAAGATTGACGTACTTTTGGGTCTCCAGTGGGGAGACGAGGGAAAAGGCAAGATAGTCGATGTGCTTACCCCTCAATACGACGTAGTAGCACGCTTTCAGGGAGGCCCTAACGCAGGACACACCCTTGAATTTGGCGGAAAGAAATTCGTATTACGTTCAATCCCCTCGGGAATTTTTCAGGGCGACCAAATAAACATTATAGGTAACGGCGTTGTACTCGACCCCGCATTGTTCAAGGGCGAGGCTGTCGAGCTCGAAAAAGCCGGATACAACCTAAAGAAGAATCTCTTTATCTCGAAGAAGGCCCATCTTATCCTGCCCACAGGCCGCGTACTCGACGCTGCCTACGAAGCAGCCAAGGGCGATGCAAAAGTGGGCACCACAGGTAAAGGCATCGGCCCCACATACACCGACAAGATAAGCCGTAACGGCTTGCGCGTGGGCGACATTCTTGAGAATTTCGAGCAGAAATATGCACAAGCCAAGGCACGCCACGAGCAGATACTCAAGAGCCTCAACTACACATACGACCTAAGCGAGGCCGAGGCTGTGTGGCTCGACGCAATAGAGTACCTCAAAGAATTCCGTCTGATAGATAGCGAGCAGATGGTCAACGACCTTATGAACGAGGGCAAGAGCGTTCTTGGCGAGGGAGCACAAGGCAGTCTGCTCGACATTGACTTTGGCAGCTACCCCTTTGTAACCTCATCGAACACAGTGTGTGCAGGCGCTTGTACAGGCCTCGGCATTGCCCCGGGCAGAATAGGCAACGTATATGGAATAACAAAAGCCTATTGTACACGTGTAGGTGCAGGCCCGTTCCCCACAGAGCTGTTCGACGAGACAGGCGCACTGATGCGCGACCGCGGCCACGAGTATGGCGCAGTAACAGGCCGTGAGCGTCGTTGCGGCTGGATAGACCTTGTAGCACTCAAATACACCATAATGATAAACGGTGTTACCCACCTTATACTTATGAAGAGCGACGTGCTTGACACGTTCCCCACAATCAAGGCCTGTGTAGCATACAAAAAGAACGGCGAGACATTGAGCCACCTTCCCTACGACATCAGCGACGTCGAGCCCATATACACCGAGCTTCCCGGATGGCAGTGCGACCTCACAAAAATTACCCGCGAAGAGGATCTGCCCCAAGCATTCATCGACTACGTAAAATTCCTCGAAGAGCAGCTTGGAGTACCCGTGAAATATATCTCGATAGGTCCCGACCGCCAGCAGACAATAACACGCAACATCTGATAAGAGATACAAAAAACAGGCAATAAAAGCCCAAGATGTATCGGTTAGTAAAATAAAAACGATGCAGACCAATCTCTTTGATTCGTCTGCACGTTTTTATAACGTAGCTGCCCCAAGAAAAAAAGTTGGGGGTACAGGCAGCATTGAGAGCGAGAAAAGCCCCGACAAAGTTTAACCACAAAGAAAGATTATGAACATATTTTCCATTCTCAGTACCACAGGCTACGCCGCCTACGGAACAAACAGTGCAATAAACGGAAACACCATCTACTGGATACTATTCATCGGAATAGCCGTTATAAGCTACCTTGTGCAGATGAACCTTCAGCACAAATTCGAGAAATTCTCGAAAATGCCATTAGGCAATGGAATGACAGGCCGCGATATTGCACAAAAAATGCTGCACGACAATGGCATATACGATGTAAAAGTAATAAGCACCGCCGGCCGTCTGACCGACCACTACAATCCCGCCGACAAGACCGTCAACCTGAGCGAGGGAGTATATAACTCGTCGAGTGTGGCAGCAGCAGCCGTTGCCGCCCACGAGTGCGGACACGCCGTGCAACACGCAACAGCATACGCTCCACTCGCAATGCGCTCTAAATTAGTGCCCATTGTATCATTCGCCTCGAATTGGATGACGTGGATACTGCTCATCGGGATATTTACCGTGCAGATGTTCCCCGGCATACTTTTGGGCGGAATATTGCTCTTTGCAACAACCACACTGTTCAGTTTCGTTACACTCCCCGTTGAGATTGACGCGAGCCGTCGCGCCCTTGCTTGGCTCTCAACAAGCGGAATGTGCAACACCGTAAACCACAAAGCAGCCGGCAGCGCACTGCGCTCGGCAGCCTACACATACGTAGTTGCAGCACTATCGTCGCTGGCGACACTCATCTATTACCTAATGATATTTCTTAACAGACGCGACTGACAAACAGCGCCTCAAACACACTAAACAAAATAATAAAGAAAATGGCAGCTAAACCATCAATTCCAAAGGGAACACGCGACTTCTCGCCCATCGAGATGTCAAAGAGAAACTACATATTCGACACAATACGTTCAGCATTCCATCTATTCGGATTCCAGCAGATAGAGACCCCCTCGATGGAGAATCTATCGACCCTTATGGGTAAATATGGCGAAGAGGGCGATAAATTACTCTTCAAAATACAAAACTCGGGCGACTACTTCAGCGCCCTCACCGACGAGGAGCTTCTGAGCCGCAACGCAGCCAAGCTGGCCTCCAAATTCTGCGAGAAAGGCCTGCGCTACGACCTCACCGTCCCCTTTGCCCGCTACGTTGTGATGCACCGCGACGAGTTGACTTTCCCCTTCAAGCGCTACCAGATACAACCCGTGTGGCGTGCCGACCGTCCGCAGAAAGGCCGCTACCGCGAATTTTATCAGTGCGACGCCGACGTAATAGGCAACAATTCGCTGATTAACGAGGTTGAGCTTATTCAGCTAATCGACCACGTATTCGGCAAATTAGGCATACGCGTAGCAATAAAACTAAACAACCGTAAAATTCTCTCGGGAATAGCCGAAGTTATAGGCGAGCCCGATAAAATTATAGATATTACCGTTGCCATAGACAAGCTCGACAAGATTGGGCTCGACGGCGTTACATCCGAGCTGTGCGAGAAAGGCATCAGCGACGAGGCAATAGAGAAACTGCTCCCCATCCTGCAAGCACAGGGCAGCAACAGCGAGAAACTCGCCACAATAGGCACTGTCCTCGCCCAAAATGCAACAGGCACAAAGGGCGTCGAAGAGACAAGATTCATCCTTGAGACAATAGAGAAACTGAAGATAAACAGCAGCCTCGACCTCGATCTCACCCTTGCACGCGGCCTCAACTACTACACAGGCGCCATACTTGAAGTAAAAGCCCTCGACGTAGCAATAGGCAGCATCAGCGGAGGCGGACGCTACGACAATCTCACCGGAGTATTTGGTATGGAAGGCGTCTCGGGCGTTGGAATATCTTTTGGTGCCGACCGCATCTACGACGTAATGAACCAGCTCGACCTGTACCCCAAGGATTCTATCCTTAACACACAGATAATGTTCGTGAACTTTGGCGAGAAAGAAGCCCTGCACTCTCTTGGTCTTGTAGCACAGATACGCGCAGCAGGCCTCTCGGCCGAACTTTATCCAAGCAGCGACAAAATGAAAAAGCAGATGGGATACGCCAACAACCACAATATCCCCTACGTAGCCATTATCGGCTCGGACGAGATGAGCAATAACACAATCACCGTTAAGAATATGAACAGCGGCGAACAAAGATGTATGAGCATCGACGAGCTTATTGAGCAACTCAAAGGATAAAAAAGAGAAAAAGCACATATCTCCCATTCTTATCATTTGCATAAGAATGGGGATATTTAATTTAGATACCACCGCACACACCCTCTCGACCCCAAGCACACACAACTGCATCCTCCACAAAAGACACAACACAATGAAACGTCTGCACCTAATAATAATCTTATCACTACTATCCTTTACCGCGGCAACAGCACAACAAGCCGTTCACCCCACACGATACAACTGGATAAACGTGGCAACCACAATCACCGAAGGCTGCACAAACGACTACGAACGCGTAGAAGCAATCTACAAATGGATATGCGCAAATATAAGCTACGATACATCAATGAGCATCTATCACGCCGATGAGTGCTGGGACAACAAGCGCGGTGTTTGTCAGGCTTATAGCGAACTATTCTACTACATTGCACAGGCCTTAAATATAAGAGTAGATATAATAACGGGGCACTCAAAAGACATATTAGGCAACAGCGGAGGGCATGCTTGGATATATGCCGAGACCAATAAAGAGCGCCACGCTGGCGTGCTCATCGACCCAACGTGGGGTGCAGGTTCGGTAAAGAACGGTGTGTTTGAACGCAGCGACAATGATATGTCGTGGTTTCACGTGAGCCCCTATCTGATGGTGTGCACACATTTTCCCGAAGATGCTTCGTACCAACTGCTCGACACTCCAATATCGCGCGAACAGTTCTATCGTCTGCCACCACTCTATCCCGAATTAGAGACATTGGGATTGGACGCACAAAAGATATTCGAGCATTGCAAACGCAACCCCGACAAGTTTCCACTCTATTACAGCAACGACGGCAATCCACCTTTTTACATCGAAGATATACCACTATTAAGAACATTACGTCCCGGACACACCTACCGTTTTTCAATCAGAAAGAGAGATACTGAATTTACCATTATCTGCGACGGAAAATGGATACACAGCAAAGATTGGCAATATAATAACGGAGTATATACATTAGATTACACCGTACCCTGTGGCGAGAGCCTTAAAATATCGTGGTACGACAAAAGAAAAAATACCTATTATACAACATTTCATTATGATATTGCCACCCCGACACCCGAAGAACGACGCAGGCTCGAAGAGATAGCACAGCAAGAGGCTGCAAACAGCACGTCAGGCGCAGGCAGAAATAACGAGCAGGGGACAAACTTCAGCGATATGTTCAATAATGCAGTGAACGAAGGTGGCAGTACAACAAGCCCACCCACTTTTTACAGTAAGGAGCTTGTGAACATTATAGATATTCCAATGAACGGAACGCTCAAAGCCGGTCGGAGCTACAAATTCAGGATAGAACCAAAATGTATTGGTAAATGGGCTGTAATAAACAACCACAATTGGGAACATAATTGGACAATAAGCCACGACGGCAAAGAACTTGAAATTACATTCACACCTGCAAGTGGCAAACTGGAAATTGCCGTACAAAAAGAAATTGAAGGCAGTTATCACGTGTGCATAGAGTATAATGTAGAATAACAGGCTTTACTTTCAGTCAAAATAATAAGGGGCACTTCAAGATGCCCCTTATTATTTGCAAGCGTACAAGCCTCGGCCGTATTTATAATCAATGCCATACGGCGTGGTCGCCATCGACCTTCCAATAGCCCTTTTCGTCGAGCAGAAGCCTCACTGTGATACGCACATTCTGTCCGCTGATATTCTTTGTTGCGAGAATAACCTCGGCAGTCTCGCCGTCGATGGTCTCGCCGAGGACACTGTATGTTGGTCTATAATGCGAAGTATTCTCGATATATTGGCTCGAAGCTACTGCAATCTTAAAGTAGTCGTTAAAGACGTCGCGCTGAATATCGTCGTTAATATAAATCTGTTTCCTAAGAGTGGCCGTATCGCCCGAGGTGATAGCCTTGAACACCTCAAGCGCCACCTCAGATGGCGACTCGCCCAACGCCTTACGCTCGCAACCCATAAATACAACCGCCACAAGTGCATACACCAATAAATATACCGCTCTTTTCATAATATTTTTGTCAAGTTTATGCGTATTAAAGTTATTTGCGCACAAACTTACAGATTTTTTTCCATTTTTTGTGTAAATTTGCATCTAAATAACACCCCCGGACAAAATAAGAGATGAAAAAAGTATTATTGTTTTTACTGCCTTTAATAATCGCAGGATGCTTGCCCCCCACCAAAAAGAATGAGCCACAAGCCTTATGCGACTCCATAAATGCCGTTTGGCCAATAACTGTCGATGACGTCGAGCTTACAAAAGTTTCTTACACCGACAATGAATATAATATATATCTGACATTATTGGGAAACGGGCGCCACAGCCTCGTCTCTTTAAGAAGACAGCACATCGTATATTATAATGAATATGTAGTAAAAGACGACCCCGACAACCCTTACAATAAATTCGTTCGAGAGCTCGGAGAAAGTTCAGAGCCTTTCAGAAACACCATACAACTATTCTGCGATAAAATATGGGAAGCCTCGGGCGGCGAGAGCAATCAAGGCTACTATCCACTATATGTTATAATAAAAGAGGGGCACGAGGCAAATGACAGCGTAGTGTTGGAGTATAACTATGGCTGGATATAATTCCGAGAATTATTCCAACGAGACTGTTTAAATAATATCGTAACAAAAATTACAGACTAAGAAATATGGCCAAACACAGTATCAAAGATTGGATATCCGCCACACGCCCGTGGTCGTTTCCCGCATCGGCAATGCCGATACTTGTAACCCTTGCCTATCTGCACTGGATGGAGAAAGATGTAAATTGGGCAATAGGAATATGGGCAATATTAAATATCATACTGTTCCACGCAGCAGGCAACACGCTGAGCGACTACTTCGATTACATCAAGGGCGTTGACAGCGAAGACACCATCGGCGGGGTGTCGATGACAAGCGGACAATTTGCTCCCAAAGAGATTCTGACATTGTCTATTGTACTGTTGACTATTGCTACACTCTCGGGAATTGCAATTATGTCTCTTACCGGACTGCCCACACTTTACATTGGCTTTGCCGGCTTTGTGCTGACGGTGTTATATCCGTGGCTCAAGTACCACGCTCTTGGCGACATTGACATTTTCCTCACTTACGCGGTGCTGCCCATCTTGGGTACGTCGTTTGTAGCAACAGGCGAATTTTATTTGCAGACATTATGGTTGGCTGTGCCCATAGGACTTATCACCGTAGGAATATTGCACGCCAATAACTCACGAGATATTGAGCACGACAAACGTGCCGATATTAAAACCTTTGCAATGCTCATAGGCAAAAGAGCGGCGGCCGTTATTTACAGCGTCGAGGTGCTGCTGCCTTTTGTGTGGATTACAGCAGGTGCTGTTGTCGGGATTTTTCCTTTATGGAGTGTGTTAGTGCTTGCAGGCCTGAAGCCCGCAATAGACAACGCCCGTAAAGCAATGCTCCTCCCCAAGGAGGGCGCACAAATTCTGTGGGGTGTCGATGAAGCAACGGCAAAATTACAACTGATATTCAGCCTGTTACTCACTATATCACTCATAATTGTAACCTACGCACAATGAGAAAAATACTCTTTACTATAATATTGGCGTTTATTCTATGGACAATTATGTTCAGCCCGTGGACAGCGCCCCACGTGAATTTCTGGTGGATGATGACCGGCTCGGCCTGCACACTCTCGTTTCTTGCAACAATTTTCGCCCCCGGATGGTGGAAAAGAGTAAAATTGAGCCTCACAGACATTCTTCTGGGCATTGCTATTGCCGCTGCGCTGTGGGGAATATTTTGGATAGGCGACAAACTGTCGCAACTTATGTTCAACTTTGCGCGTCCACAGGTTGACCTTATCTACGGGATGAAAGATGGCGAGTCGGCACTGCTGCTGACTGCGTTGATGCTCTTTCTCATTGGCCCTGCCGAGGAGATTTTCTGGCGCGGATATATACAGCACAATCTATCGCAACGCTGGAATCCGAACACCGGATTCATTGTAACAACAGCGATATATGCGCTTGTGCACGCAGGCTCGCTAAATTTTATGCTGACAATGGCCGCAATGGTGGCAGGCGCCGCGTGGGGATTATTATATCGGCTATTCCCCCAAAGGTTCGGAGCTATAATAGTATCGCACGCTGTGTGGGACGTAGCAGTATTTATATGGTTTCCTATATAATCATTTATCCAGCATAAGCTCAAGGCTTATGGTTGCAGGAAAATCACTATCAAAGGGGAGTGCCATAGCAAACGGCGCTCCCTCTTTTTCGTCGAGTACAAGCAGCGGCAATGCCTCAACGGCAAACTCACGGCACAGAGCCCCTATAATAAAGTCCTGCGCATCGCTGCTGCAAGCAGAAACGTCGAGCAGCAGAGGTTGCCCCTCAATAATACTCAAAAAAGCAGCCGCCACAATGTTGCGTCCCTCCCGTGCCATAAAAAGCCCTCCACCCGCAAAAGAGCAACCGAGCCTATTCATCTCCAATGCAGCCCGAGAGTGCACAATTCCATTGCTGCGACAAGAAAAACAGTGCCCAAGAAAGTCATAAATATCGCTATCGAGAGCCTCGGCACGCTCCAAAGAGTAGGCTGTATGAGCCCCGACCGAGGGCCTCAACAGCCGACATTTGCGCGAAGCACAAGCCACATACCCCATAGAGCCATAATAATCGGCGAGCCTTTTAGACGAAGGCAACAACAGCGCAGCCGCATAACCCTCGCAACGCAGCGTTTCGTGCACACGTTCCATAAGAGAGCGCATAATCCCCCGTCCACGATATTTTTCATCGGTGGCAACCGCATAAACATAAGCTACACGATGGAGAGAGCCATCGTAGCATAAATCGTAAGGCAGGACATAGAGCGCAGCAACCACCACCCCATCCATCGAAAGAGTGTGCACACAATTCTCGGCCTCGAAACAGCGCATAAAAGCATCAATAAACAGCAAACTATCGCCAAAAGCCTCGTGCCAGAGATTGCGCAAAAAAGGTAGCGCAACGTCGAAAGAGACGGTATTATATAAAAGATTCTTTAACATACAATGATTTATTCTGCACGAAGATACTTCATTATATAAAAAATTGCACTACCTTTGTACATATTTTTACAAAGGTAGCCTACACTCGTTGTAAACTGCATAAAATATGCCTGCGAGATAACATCCCACAGACATCGTTGATAACAAAACAACATTACAAATAATTATACACACTATGGATGTTATAAAAAATCTTATTGAGCGCGCACGTCAGAACAGACAGCGCATCGTCCTCCCCGAGGGTACCGAGGAGCGTACACTAAAAGCAGCCGACAAGGCCATCGCCGATGAAATTGCCAACATTATTCTTCTGGGTAACAAAGCCGAGATTTTAGCCCTTGCAGCAAAGCACGGCCTTCAGAACATAGAAAAGGCGACTATCATCGACCCCTGCGACAACCCCGATGCCGAGAAGTATGCAACCCTGCTCTACGAGCTTCGTAAGGCCAAGGGAATGACCCCCGAGGATGCACAGAAACTCGTTTGCAACCCCTTGTATCTTGGCTGCCTCATTATAAAGAACGGCGACGCCGACGGACAGGTAGCAGGAGCACTTAACACAACAGGCAACGTGCTTCGTCCCGCATTGCAGATTATCAAGACCACTCCGGGCATCAGCTGCGTATCGGGAGCAATGATGATGATAACCAACGCCAAGGAGTATGGCGAGGATGGCGTGCTCTTTGTAGCCGACGTTGCAGTAACCCCCAACCCCGATGCCAATCAACTCTCGCAGATTGCAGTGTGCACAGCACAGACAGCAAAGGCAATCGCAGGCTTCGAGCAGCCTCGCGTGGCAATGCTCAGTTTCTCGACAAAAGGCTCGGCCAAACACGAGATGGTTGACAAGGTAACAGAGGCTACACGATTGGCTCACGAGCTCGACCCCGCTCTCGACCTTGATGGCGAGCTTCAAGCCGACGCTGCACTTGTGCCCTTCGTCGGTGCAAGCAAAGCTCCCGGCTCGACAGTGGCAGGAAAAGCCAATGTACTTGTATTCCCCGACCTTGGTGCAGGCAACATAGGCTATAAATTAGTACAGCGTCTGGGCGGTGCCGAGGCTATCGGCCCCGTGCTTCAGGGTATTGCACGTCCCGTTAACGACCTCTCACGCGGTTGTTCAATCGAGGATGTATATATGATGATTGCCATCACAGCCAACCAAGCTATTGCAGCAAAGAAATAAATTACAATAAATAACTTTTTTGCAGTGCGGGCACACCCGCACTGCTTAACATATAAACAAACACACTATGAAAATATTGGTTCTGAACTGCGGTAGCTCATCAATCAAATACCAGCTGTTCAACATTGAGACAAAAGAGGTACTCGCAAAGGGTGGAATTGAAAAAATAGGCCTTGAGGATTCTTTCCTCAAATTCAATCTCCCCGATGGAAGCAAAGAGACAATCAGCGCTCCCATCCCCGAGCACACAGCAGGCGTACGCCTCATCATCGACACTCTCACAAGCGAGAAATACGGCGTTGTAAAATCAATTGCCGAGATTGACGCAGTGGGCCACCGCACAGTGCACGGCGGCGAGAAATTCAGTGCATCGACACTGCTCACCGACGAGGTACTCAAGGACTTTGTAGCCTGCAACGACCTTGCTCCCCTGCACAACCCCGCAAATATGAAAGGTATTGAAGCAGTTAAGGCAATCGCCCCCAATATGCCTCAGGTGGGAGTATTCGACACAGCCTTCCACCAGACAATGCCCGACTATGCCTATATGTACGCAATCCCCTACGAGCTTTACGAGAATTACGGAGTGCGTCGCTACGGTTTCCACGGAACATCGCACCGCTACGTTACAAAGCGCGTACTTGAGATGACAGGAATGCCCGCCGAGGGTAGCCGCATTATCACCTGCCACATTGGCAACGGTGGTTCAATCACAGCCGTAAAAGATGGCAAGAGTATGGACACCTCAATGGGACTTACCCCGCTTGAAGGTCTTATGATGGGTACACGCAGCGGCGACATTGACGCAGGTGCAATCCCCTTCATTATGGACAAATTAGGCCTCGATACTAAAGGCCTTTCCGACCTTTTGAACAAAAAATCGGGCGTTGCAGCTATTTCGGGTATCTCAATGGATATGCGCGAGGTTGACGCAGCAGCCAAGGAGGGCAACAAGCGCGCTATCCTTGCCAACACAATGTATGCCTACCGCATCAAGAAATACATCGGTGCCTATGCAGCCGCAATGGGCGGTGTAGATGTAATTGCCTTTGCCGGTGGCGTTGGCGAGAATCAGGGTGCAATGCGCGAGGCTGTCCTTGAGGGCTTGGAGTTCCTTGGTGTAGAGCTCGACAAGGAGCTTAACGCCAAGATGCGTGGCGAGGAGTGCGTGCTCTCGACACCCGCATCAAAGGTAAAGGTTCTACTTGTACCCACCGACGAGGAGCTTATGATTGCAAGCGACACATACGAGATTGTAAAGGGACTTTAAGCAGCCCTCTCCCACATATTAAATAAGGTTGAAAGCAGAAATTGCTTTCAACCTTATTTTTTTATCGTGTCGATAAAGAGTTTATTTCAACTGCACGTTGCTCCAATCGGTTGCACGCGGCACTACAGAGACGCCGAATTTTCTGTCGCACAGTGGAAGAAAGAGCGTATCACCAACATTTACACGATTAAACAGAGTGCTGTTATTTATTGTTACGCTACCGCCGTCTAAACTCAGTCGGATAATAGCGATTTTGTCTCTTCCCACCTTATTTGATACTACGGTTTTTTTGTATAAGGAGCGCCTAAGGACGACGCATTCGGCACACACAAAAGCAGAAAAGCCCCGAAGATAGTAAAAGGTCGGGCTGTATTATCTGCCTCTTTTCATTGTACGGCCTATTATAATTGCCTGTGTAAGATGCGGTACTCTTTCTGCTTTTTAAAAACACCAATAAAAAATCGACCATTATCGGAATAACAAACAGCCACGTGCCAAACAGCGTCCGCAGCACCGAATCGTAATTATCGTACAGCAGATAAGCGATTGACACTAAGGCTGCCAGCCGCAGAAATACTATAAGACAAGTTCTGTTTTTAGAGGTTTCTTCGGAGCTCTCGCCCATTTTGTTATTGTCGGTCATAATTTTACTCGCTCTGCGAGACTATCTGCACAGCATCGCCCTCAACGTAACGCTCGTGCGAGATTGTTTTTCCATCATAGACAACGTAGGCAAAGGTGTATATCCAATCACCCAGAATTATGCAGCGCGACTTTTCGCTCAGCATTAAATCCTCGTCGCAGTGGCGATGCCCGAATATAAAGCAATCGACCGTATTGTGCTGCTGAAGATAGCTCTTGGCATACTGCACACACGCCTCCTTATCCTCGCCCATAAACGGTGTGTCGCCATTTATCTTATGTTGCATCATACTGTGGCGTGCCCACGTGTTGCCCATCCACAGGCTCCAACGAGGATGAACCGCCGAGAACATACGACGCAGAAGATTATTGCGGAATATCCACCGCAAAATATGATACCCCTTTTCAGTCGAAAATTCGTCGCCGTGAGCAAGGAAAAACTCCTTACCCATAATCTCGGTGAGGAAAGGCTCGCGATGCACAATCATTCCACACTCGGTCTCGAAATAGTCGAGACACCATTGGTCGTGATTGCCTGTAAAGAAATGCACCTCGACACCTTGGTCGGTGAGCGAGGATATTTTACCAAGGAAGCGCGTGTAACCTTTAGGCACAACATATTTATGCTCGTACCAAAAGTCGAACATATCACCAAGCATATATATGGCAGCTGCGTCGCGCCCTATCTTATCGAGGAACGACACTAAACGACGCTCGTGTGTGCGACGATGCTCAAGTGCCCACGCGCCCAAGTGAGCATCGGAGAGGAAATATACCTTTTTCATATTATGCCCTTTTCTGCTTTTTTAATGTGTGTGCCGTGAGCTTGCTTACAAGAATCCAAGCTCCAATTTAGCCTCCTCGGTCATAAGATCCTGACTCCACTCGGGCTCAAAGACCAAATTGAGAGTAACCGTGCCGATACCCTCGATACCCTCGACCTTCTGTCGCACATCCTCCATCATAAAATCGGCTGCGGGACAGTTGGGAGCAGTCAGCGTCATATCAATCTCAACGGAAGTATCCTCCTTAACCTCGATACGATATATCAGCCCAAGGTCGTATATATTTACGGGAATCTCGGGGTCATATACCGTTTTTATCATCTCTACTATTTTCTGTTCCAACTGAAACTTATCCATTGTTATTTTTTTTAAAAGGCTGATTAAACTTTAACAGAGATTTACAGGCGCTTCTCGTCCGAATAGCTGTAATAAGCACCATCAGTTAATATAATGTGGTCGAGGAAGCGTATGTTCATCACTTTGCAGGCTTGTTGAAGAGCTGTCGTCAGACGGTCGTCGTCGATGCTCGGATGCAAACTGCCCGATGGATGATTATGACACAGTGCTAAGCCTGTCGCACATTTCAATAACGCCGAACGAAGCACCAAGCGTACATCTACCAGCGTCGAGGTCAGCCCACCGCTGCCTATGCACACGTGGTCGATAACGCGATTCATCTGATTGAGAAGAAGCACGTAACACTCCTCTATCGCCTTATCGCACAGAAGCGGATAGAAATACTCGTACAAATGACGCGACGAGTAGATGCGCACCATTTTATTACGGTCGTCCTGACGTCTTTTCCACAGTTCGCAGGCAGCCACTATGGTAATTGCCTTTGCCGGCCCTATCCCCTTGAACAGACACAAATCATCGACCGAAAGACGCGCCAAACGGCTTATGCTGTTGCCGCACGAAGCGAGTACCCTTTTCATAAGCTCCACGGCCGACTCGTCAACCGAGCCCGAGCCTATGAGTATAGCCAAAAGCTCGGCCTTGCTGAGCGACGAGATTCCGTAGCGGACGGCTTTCTCGCGGGGACGTTCATCCTCGGGCCACTCTTTTATGCTTATATTGCGCTTTTCGTCTGCCATCAACCTCTGTTATATAGCTTTGTAAGATTCTTCTTTGTCTCAAGAGGCTGTTTAAGTATCAGCTTGTACCAAAAGGCTTTTAAAAATCCTGTTCCGTAACCGCTTATCTGAACAATTGCCGTTACCACCGAATAGGCGGCAACCTTAAGGCTTTTATTCTTTACAAGCGAATCGAAGAATATCAGCAACAGGTAAGCGGCAGGCAGCATCAGCAACCACGGATAAAGAATTGAGGCCACCAAGAGCAGTGCACCAGCAATGAGCATAAGCGCCGGCAGTGTGTGTACTATTTTCAACGAACCGGGGTGCTTAATGTGCAACCATATTCGTGCCTGTCCGAAATTATTTACCTGCTTGAAGAAACGGGACAAATCGACCCTGCGTTTATGATAAACAAATGCTTCGCGTATAAGACGGGTTTTAAAGCCGGCCTCGCGTATGCGGATGCTCAGGTCAATATCCTCGCCCATCATATCCTCGAAGCCACCTACACGTTCATATACCTCGCGCGAAAGTCCCATATTGAATGTACGTGGGCAGAATTTCTCGGCCACCACCTTACCGCCACGTATGCCTCCTGTTGTCCAAAAGCCTGTCATCGAGTGGTTCACAGCTTTTTGTATGTCCGAGAATGATGCATCGGCTGCATCGGGGCCACCGAAACAGTCGCAATACTCGGCCTCCATAGCATTCTGCAATTTCTCGAAATAAAATGGTGGCAGAATTACATCCGAGTCGAAGAACAGCAGATAATCGCCCGTCGCACGCTCCATTCCATAGTTGCGCGTGTCGCTGCGTCCCGAGTTGGGCTTATAATAGTAGTGGATAGTAAAAGAAGAACGGTAGCGGTCAAGCAAATGATCGCACCGTTCTTTTGAGCCATCCTCTATAATAAGCAACTCAAAGGGCTTTACCGTCTGAGCCGACAGACTCTCTAAGAGTTCCTGAATCTCTCCGGGTCTGTTATATACCGGGATAATTATAGAGTATAACAAGATTTTTTCATTTTTAAAGCAGGCTGTTTAAACGGGCTTGCACACTATAAAGAGCCTGCCGGTAATTTAATATTATGCCTTAACGCGGCCAACGTATGAACCGTCGCGTGTGTCAACCTCGACAAGCTCGCCCTCGTTGATAAAGAGAGGAACGCGAATCTCGGCGCCGGTCTCAAGTGTAGCGGGCTTTGTGGTGTTGGTAGCTGTGTCGCCTTTAAGTCCGGGCTCGGTGTAAGTAATTGCAAGAACAACCTTTACGGGCATATCTGCAAAAAGGACAGTCTCGGTCGATGCGTCTGTTACAACCTCAAGCACCATACCCTCTTTCATATAATCGACACCGTTAATCTGTGAACCCGAAATATTTATCTGCTCGTATGTCTCTTGATTCATAAAAACATAGTCGCTACCCTCTTGATAAAGATACTGATAAGGGCGACGCTCTACGCGAACATCTTCGAGTTTCTCACCAATATTGAAACGACGTTCGAGCACATAGCCGTCAACAACGTCTTTAAGCTTTGTGCGCATAAAAGTATTACCCTTACCGGGCTTTACGTGCAAGAAGTCGATGCAGAAATACAACTTGCCATCCATACGGATAGCGGTACCGATTTTAATGTCTTGAGCATTTATCATAATCTCTATATTTAAATATTATTAGTCGCCTAAGTCCGAAAATACGGTGCGAAGATAGCAAAAAGCAAAAAAATATGCAATTTATTGACGAAGATAATTGAGCCACAAGGAAAAAAGATGTAAATTCGCAGCCAATTCTCTGGAAAAATGACAACATTTTAAAAATTCTTTACAAGAACAACTCTTGACATCAAAGGTTTGTTCGGCGCATTATGAATTGTGAAAAACAATGGAGAATTACTACAAAAAAAAGAGTGCAATGCATTTTTTCGGAGCACAAATAAACCTTTAGTACATAAAAAAGTCTAATTATAATATAACAATAACATCAACACAAAAATACAATGAAAAAGGCGCTAATCCTCATCTACACTCTATTTATGCCGCTGCTTATTTTTGCACAAACTGCCGATGGTATTATAAAAGGGCAGCTCATTGACTCGAAGAGCAAAGAGCCGCTTGAATTTGTTACCGTTGCCCTGCTTCCCAAAGGCAGCAGCACCCCGATAAACGGATGCAGCACCGACGAAAAGGGCAATTTTACCATCTCGCAGGTGAGAGCAGGCGACTACGTTGTAAGAATATCATTCGTAGGCTACCTCGACGACACACGCAGCATACAAATGACAAAGAACGGGCGCATAAATCTGGGTACAATACGCCTAAAGCCTGACAACAAACTTCTGAAAGAGGTTGTTGTAACCGAGCAACGCAGCCAGATGAAATTCGACATCGACAAACGCGTCTTTACCATCGACCAGAATATTGCAGCGACAGGTGGCAGCGCAACAGATGTCCTTGAAGACATTCCCTCTGTCGAGGTGAGCAACGAGGGCACAGTATCGCTTCGCGGCAGCGAGAGTGTTACCGTGTGGATAAACGGAAAAGCCTCGGGACTGACATCCGACAATCAGGGCGACATTCTCCAGCAGATGCCGGCGGGAAGCATCGAGAAGATCGAGGTAATCACAAACCCCTCGGCCAAGCACTCACCCGAAGGAACAGCCGGAATAATAAACATTGTGCTTAAACGCGACCGCAAGGCCGGATACTATGGCAGCGTGCAAGCCGGCGCCGATTCACAAGGCGGATACAACGCCGGAGGCAACGTAAATTACAGCAGCGGCAAGCTCGACGCATACGTCGGACTAAACTATCGCAATATGAACCACGATGGCGAGGGCAACTCTTTTACCGAATACTTCACACGCGATATATTCCAAAAGCAACACACCGACAACAGCCGCGAGCCACAGAACCTGTTTGCACGCGCAGGTCTCACGTGGCGCTTCACCGAAAAGGACGAGCTCTACACCAATCTTATGGCAATGCGCACAAAAGGCAATTTTGGAACAAGCGTAAGCACCCTAAGCGGCCGACTATCAACAATGGAGGTTAGCGAGACACGTTTGCGCACCACCGACCAGACAAACAAGCCCTCAATGTTTAATTTTGAAGGAGGCTACCGCCACACATTCAAAGACGGGCACTTTATCGACCTCTCGGCCAGCCACAATATATGGAATATGAAACGCGATGCAGTCTATCGCCAGACAACAGAATGGACCGACAACCCCAACATTGCCAACAGCTACCAATATCAGAACGTCAAGAGCGAGAGCAGCAACACCGAGATAAAACTCGACTACGAGAACAAGATAAGCGACAATTCACGCATCGAGGCAGGCTACCACGCCAATTTCTCGCGCGACGAGAACCCGACAATCACCTACAACGACGAGGCACACACACAAGAGGACAAAAACCTCTTCAACCGCTTCATCTACAACCAAGATACTCATGCCCTGTACGGCACCTACTCGGGACGCATCGGAAAATTCGGCTATCAAGCAGGACTGCGTGCCGAATATTGGCGCGTCAAGACACGCTCACTCAATTGGGAGCAAGAGCACAACGGCCCCCTGCCTGCCTACACCGACAAAGACTTTTTCAGTCTGTTCCCCAGCCTGTTCCTAAGCTATTCACTGCCCGCAGGCAACGAAATTCAGGTCAACTACACGCGACGTCTGCGCCGTCCGTGGGGCGGACAGCTGAACAGCTTCAGCAACATAAGCGACTCGACCAATATCTCATTCGGTAACCCCGACCTTACCCCCGAATACTCCAACGCCTATGAGCTTAACTACATAAAAAACTGGAGCGACCACACACTGTCAGTATCGGGATACTACCGCACCACCGACGATGTAATAGAGCGCATAAGTTACAATCAAGGCAATGTCATCTTCACCACATTCGAGAATGTAGCAAGCCAGCAATCGGCAGGATTAGAGATTATTGGCAAAAATCGCCTCTTCAAGATACTCGACCTGACAACCACCGTCAACCTTTTCTATTATAAGCTCGACGGATTCAAATACATAATAAACAACCAGACAATAACAGGCGAGGCCGACGAAAATTTCTCATGGAACGCCCGTATGACAGCAAGCATCATTCTCCCGTGGTCGGTAACAATGCAGGCAACAGGCCGCTACAATGCCAAGCGCATAGTGGCACAAGGCCACCGCGAGCCCAACTACTCGCTCGACCTTGGCGCCCGCAAGAGTTTCAACCAGCATTGGAGCCTGAGCCTCAACGTGCGCGACCTTCTCGACAGCCGCGGCTGGCACACAGTAACAGGCGACGAGAATTTCAGACGCGACGCCAAAAACAGCCACGGCGGCCGCCGCTTCAGCTTCACCCTCACCTACAGTTTCGGAAATATGAAAGCCAAGCGTCCCACACGCAAGCAGAGCGACACTCAGCAGATGAATATGGGCGACGACAGCTTCGAGGGCGAGGGTATGATGTGATAAACCTTAGGCCATTCATTTATGGGAGGTTCTATAAATTAAGCGCTTGTTACTCAGTGAATTATTTTGTAATTTTG
>CAYYEL010000039.1:0-21963 GCA_964470845.1 uncultured Bacteroidaceae bacterium
AAGACATCACGCACTGCCAATGTCGGTTCACAATTGCAAAGTGCAACAGTTGTTGACCTTGAGGCGGCCGACTAACGTGTTACTTATACTTTGAGACCAAACAAGGAGGTGCAACGCGGTGGATTTGAAAATGTAAAACGAGCTGCCGAAGCCGATGTGCTTAAAGAGCATAATGCCGATGTTTTGCTTGAACCGCGTTATGTGGTAAGCGAAAAACGTACCCTTTTCGGTAAGAAAATTGAATCGGTTACAGTAAGTGGTCGCCCGGCTTATTATAAAAATTACCGTTCATTGAGCGATTCGGTGTGGAGTAACCCTGTGTTCCGTGGCGTTAAAACAAAAGCCAATAGAACTACTAAAAACGGCGCAGCTAAGGAAAACACAACACATTCCTCGTTCTTTCGTAAGAGGGGATTTGAGGGGTATGTGAGCCTTGCACCATCATATTCTTGGTATGAAAAACTCGATAATCCACGCTATAATGAATTTGATGAAGTAAACGCATTCTCACTAAATCTCTTAGCTAATTACGGTTACAGATTTAATTCTCATCTCTTTGCCGGTATAGGTACCGGGTTGATGTGGGGAGATTATGATGGTGGCTACGACTTTTCTTTGCCAATCTATCTTGATGCCCGTGTAGATTTTTTTAAGAAAAAGAATACATTGTTTACCGAGTTTATGGCGGGTACGTTCTTGTCCCAAGATTTACTTACAGGAGGAGGATTGTTCTTCGGTTTTTCATTGGGTTATAGTATAGGTAATGTAGATGTCGCAATACGCTATTTAAGACAGCACGAGTATTCCTTTGAGGCTGATTACGGTTGGCAAACTTATGAATACGAAGAACTTTTAGAGAGTATAGGATTTTCTTTAGGTTATCGTTTTTAGGAGTATTTAGTTTTCTGCGAACAATTGGTTCAACAGACAGGCCGAAATCTTATCATTCGGCCTGTCTGTTAAATTTTATTCTAATGTTCTTTTGGGTTAATGGATTAACTCTCTTTTTTAGTTATTTCACTTGAAAAATATCTTTCTGAGCAGCAACGTAGGGCAGATACTTTACAAACAGGGGAATTGTGAAAAAACATATAACGACAGTTGTTACAGCAACAATGTATGCACCGCCATTTTCAATCGGAATAAATTTTGCAACTATCAACTGCACGGGACGGTAGATGAGGTGGTGCGTGCACAGTGGAATAATGGAGTATCTACCAAAATAAGAGATAAAAGGCAGGCTTTTTATGGCCTTGCACAGCATAAGCAACGCAACAACGCTTGTAAGAGGCAGAAAAACAACTGCAAAAATATTACCCGAAATTTCACGGTCGTGGAAAAAGAGCACGGGGTGCATATAATGGTCAATGGCGTATGCCGTGGCAAACAGCAACAGGGCCAAGAGAATACTGAAGCGGTCAAGTGGGTTGGGCAACAGAATGTCAGTCTTTTTTAAAATATATCCAAAATAGAAAAAGGGCATACACATAAATGCTGCGTCTATGCAACAGGGCAGCAATGTATTATAATGGTATAGCGCTGCACCTAAAATGCCCAATGCAACGACTGCCATCGCACGCATCCACTCCTTTTTTATATTAAGATGTATAGCTCCGAAAAACAGATTATCCCAAAAGATTGCCAATAAGAACCACAGAGGCCCGTTGAAATATTGTATCTGCGTAAATACGTCTAAAATGCCTCGTGCATCACTCACAATAAGCCCCGGGAACAGAGCATTAAACAGATAGAAAAGTGCGTAGCTGCCCAAATAAAAAAAGAGAAAAGGGACAAGAATCTTGTTTGTCTTTCTTATGAGCAGATTCATAAAAGAACCATAGTCCTTGAAGAAAAGCCCCGACAGCGTAAGATAGAGTGGGGTGCGCATAGCCGAGAGACCGGGATAATCGACCTGTACACCCGAATGCCCTATAATTATAAGCAGGATGCAAATACCCTTTGCAAGGTCTATAAATTCTATGCGTTTTTTAGGCCGATACATTATATCCATCATTCAGATGCGCGAATTTAATAATAAAAAATTAGAAGCTGTTTGAATTTTATTTCGGAATTATTTGAGAGTTGCTTTAGAGTAGGTTTTCTTTGTCGTATTGCAGGGAATAGCGGGCTATTTCCAAAAGAAAACAAAGAAAAGATACCTAAAACAGGCTCAAAGAAGCCGAAACGAAGCCACGAATATAGAAAACTTTTCCAATAAAATCCAATCAGTTTCTTATATTCTTATAATATTTTGCATTAAGGCTTTATAGTTTACAAAAAAAAATGTAATTTCGCAGGTTGAAACAGTAAAAGCATAAAAAGATATAAAAACAATATGAATATATCCTACAATTGGCTCAAGGAGTATGTCGATTTTGATATGACTCCCGAGGAGGTCTCGGCAGCGTTGACCTCAATAGGTCTGGAGACAGACGGAGTAGAAGAGGTGCAGACGATAAAAGGTGGTCTCGAAGGGTTGGTAATAGGCGAGGTGCTTACCTGCATCGACCACCCCGATAGCGACCATCTGCACATTACAACAGTTAATCTTGGCGACGGTAACCCCGTGCAGATAGTGTGTGGCGCTCCCAATGTAGCAGCCGGACAAAAAGTGGTTGTCGCAACAATCGGAACAAAATTGTACGACGGCGAGAATTGCTTCACAATAAAAAAAGGAAAGATTCGCGGTGCCGAGTCGCACGGAATGATATGTGCCGAGGACGAGATTGGCATCGGAACAAGCCACGATGGAATTATTGTGCTCCCCGACAGCGCTGTACCCGGAACACCCGCAAAGGAGTATTACAATATCAAGAGCGAATATGTGATTGGTGTCGATATTACTCCCAATCGTGCCGATGCCTGCTCGCACTATGGTGTTGCACGCGACCTTTATGCCTACACAATGCAGGCCAAGGGCAGCAGCGCGCTTCACCGCCCATCGGTTGATGATTTTAAGGTAGATAACAACGACCTTAACATTGATATTGAGGTGCAGAACAGCGAGGCCTGCTTGCGTTACGCCGGTGTAACTGTAAAGGGCGTAACTGTGAAAGAGAGCCCCGAGTGGTTGAAGAATAAATTGCAGATTATCGGTCTGCGCCCCATAAACAACATTGTAGATATTACAAACTACATTTTGCACGCATACGGTCAGCCTATGCACTGTTTCGACGCCGATAAGATTAAGGGCGGAAAGGTGGTTGTGCGCACAATGCCCGAGGGCACTCCTTTTGTTACACTCGATGGCGAGGAGCGCAAATTGTCCGAGCGCGACCTTATGATATGCAATGCCGAAGAGCCAATGTGCATCGCCGGAGTGTTCGGTGGTCTCGATTCGGGAACAACCGAAGAGACAAAGAATGTCTTTCTTGAGAGTGCCTATTTTCATCCTACGTGGGTGCGCAAGACAGCGCGTCGCCACGGCTTACAGACCGATTCGTCGTTCCGTTTCGAGCGTGGCACCGACCCCAATTGTGTAATCTATGCACTAAAACAGGCTGCAATGCTCATTAAAGAACTTGCAGGTGGCGAGATTGCAATGGATATAAAAGATATTTATCCCGCTCCCATCAACGATTTTTTGGTTGACATCGAGTACAAATATATCAACAATCTTATTGGTGCCGAGATTGCTCCCGCAACGGTAAAGAGCATTGTCGAGTCGCTCGAAATGAAAATAACAAACGAGACGGCCGATGGTCTTGCGCTTGCCGTGCCCCCTTATCGTGTGGATGTTCAGCGTCCCTGCGACGTAGTGGAGGATATTCTGCGCATATACGGCTACAATAATGTCGAGATAAACACAACGCTTCACTCGTCAATTATTACAAAAGGCGCCGAAGACCGCTCGCACAAATTGCAGAATCTTGTATCGGAGCAGTTGGTGGGATGCGGATTCAACGAGATAATGAATAACTCGCTGACAGCCGCTGCCTACTACGACGAGCTTGAGACATACGCAAGCGCCAATCTTGTGCGTCTTATGAACCCTCTGAGTGCCGACCTTAATGTAATGCGTCAGACACTGCTGTTCGGAGGATTGGAGAGCATACAACGCAATGTGAGCCGCAAATACAGCGACCTCTCGTTTTTCGAGTTTGGAAACTGCTATCGTTTCGATGCCGACAAACGCACCGAGGATAAGATTTTGAGCCCTTACAGCGAGGCCTATCATCTTGGATTGTGGATGACGGGCAATTGTGTGGCTGCGTCGTGGATAGATGCAGGTCGTCCGGCCACAGCCTACGACCTTAAAGCCATAGTCGAGCACATCTTCGACCGTCTCGGCTTTAAGCCCTCGGCACGCCTTGTGAGCACATTCTCGAACGATGTTTTTGCCGCCGGACTGCAAATTCAGGCACAGAGTAACAAAAAGATAATTGCACAACTCGGTATTCTGCGCAAGAAAGTAACCAAACGATTCGACCTCGAAAGCGACGTATTCTTTGCCGATATTAACTGGAGCGAATTGATGCGCGTGGTACGTAACGCAAAGGTTGGTTACAGCGAGATAAGCAAATATCCCGCAGTGCGTCGCGACCTTGCTCTGTTGCTTGATACCGATGTAACATTTGCACAGATTGAGCAGATTGCACGCGAGACCGAGAAGAAACTTCTTAAAGAGGTTGCTCTGTTCGACGTTTACGAGGGTAAGAATCTTGAAGAGGGCAAGAAGAGCTACGCTGTTAGTTTCATCCTTCAGGACGACAATCAGACACTTAACGACAAACAGATTGATAAAGTGATGGCACGTCTGATGGAGAATTTTGAAAAGCGTTTGGGCGCAAAGCAACGATAAGCAATTGACACTTAAAATAAAAAGAAAAGAAACTAATTTAAAAAATACTATGGGTAGAGCATTTGAATACCGCAAAGCAGCGAAATTGAAAAGATGGGGCAATATGGCCCGCACATTTACACGTATCGGAAAACAGATTGCCATTGCAGTAAAGGCCGGCGGTCCCGACCCCGATTCAAACTCGCATCTTAGAGCCATAATCGCCAATGCCAAGCGCGAGAATATGCCTAAGGACAATATCGAGCGTGCGATAAAGAACGCAATGGGCAAAGACCAAAAAGACTATAAAGAGGTAACTTATGAGGGATACGGCCCATTTGGTATTGCTATCTTTGTAGATGCAGCAACCGACAACACCACACGCACCGTTGCCAACGTGCGTGCAGCTTTCAACAAGCACGGCGGTTCATTGGGAACATCGGGCAGCCTCGATTTTATGTTCACACACAAGAGTGTCTTTACATTTACAAAGAAAGACGGCCTTGATATGGACGAACTGATACTCGAACTTATTGATTATGGCGTTGAGGACGAATATGATGAGGAGGAGAATGAGATAACAATATATGGCGACCCTAAATCATTCGGTGCGATACAAAAGTGGCTCGAAGAGCAGGGTTACGAGATTACAGGCAGCGAGTTTACACGTATTCCCAACGACCTGAAAGATGTTACCGACGAGCAGCGTGCAACAATTGACAAGATTGTCGAGCGCCTTGAGGAGGACGACGACGTTCAGAATGTATATACCAATATGCGTCCGCAAGAGTAAGAGGCTGCTAAAATTTAAACAGACTTTTTTCTCGAAATAACAGTGCCGAGCTTTTCCGTTGAAAAGCTCGGCACTGTTTGGGAATTATGGCCCGAAACTCGGAGGTCCGCTTGGTGGACGCATAGAAGGCGGCATCGGCGGTCTTATTCCCGGAGGGCTCGCGAGTGGTGGCATAGGTGGGCGAGGATGCGGCATAAATCCGTAGGGCGGCGGTGGTGGTGGCGCTGCAATATATCGCCAATCGTCGTCGTAACCATTCAGTCAGTAGTACGACGCTGTCCCCTCAAAGACACCCGCGCTGTCATAAGGGTAGATGTAGCCGCTCATTGTCATCGTCTGTCCACTGAAATTAGGGTCGATGCGTGCTGTTGCCTGATTGGTGTGTGCTGCAAGGGTAACATACACCATAGCCGAAAAATTACTACCTACAATAGAGTAGCTATAGAATATATTGCCCGAGCTGTCCTGCGACATACGCTCGCCACTCACGCGCCCTTCGAGCGTAACGCCGCCCAGCCCATTGGGCGAATATACATTGGAATTGTTAAACGCTGTCTGCACGGTGCCTTCGCCTGCGTTGATGGAGACGTAATTCGTATTCTGCGTAACGAAACGCGTAACACCGTTGTTGAATGTAACATTCGATGCTTCGAGTGCCCACGAGCCGTTACGCAGGGCTTCGGCGGCCTGTACAAAAGCAATAGAATCCTCGATGTGCTCGCGCTGTTGTTCGGCAGCTTTTTTTCTAAGCCTCTCGGCACGCCAAGCAGCCTCGCGCTCGGCCTTGGTCATTTTTTTGCTCTGTGCATAAGCCGCAATTTGCCAACCAAAAGCAAACATCAGAATAAAAAACAGATACTTCTTCATAGATTATTATTTAAAAGGTTAGTAATCTTTCAATGGGCATTTTACGGTTAAAACAATTGAAAATATAAGAGTGTCGCTAAAAATGTTGTAATATTTGCTAAAACTGTTTTTCAATTACATAAAATTATATATCTTTGCTGTAAACAGCGAAGATAAAATGCCCTCGCTGTAAAAAACGCTAAAAGTAAACTTTGCGTTTTTCGCTCGTTGTTGCTATCTTTGCTCTACGGCGAAGATAAAATGCACTCGCTGTAAAAACGCTAAAGTAAACTTTACGTTTTTCGCTCGTTGTTGCTATCTTTGCTGTAAACGGCGAAAATGTATTCGGTACATTGGAAAAAGGAATGAAGAAACATCTTCTTACATATATTGTGGCACTGATTATTGCCTCTTGCGGCAATAATAAAACCGAGCAGTGGGAGTTGCGGACACCCGACGGCTCGGATGCTCGTATCATCTCCATTGATACAATGGAGATGAGCAATCCATTTATTCTGTTCGACCGTGAGAAACTAACATATTATATGACAGGCGATGGAGGCTGCGTGTGGAAGAGCCGCGACCTGCGCCTGTGGAACGGCCCTTACAATGTACTTAAACTCGATACACTCGAATGGATGGGTGCGTGCCCGCAAATTACAGCTCCCGAAATTCATAAGTACCGAGGTAAATACTACTACCTTGCAACCTTTACCCGTGCCGACGTTGCAATAGACAATGTAGATGGTAAAGATGTACCCCGTCGCTCGTGTCAGTTGCTTGTTGCCGACAGCATCGAAGGCCCCTATAAGCCCATCCCTGCCGAGACGCCGCTTCTGCGTGCCGACCAAGCATCGCGCGGTGCAACATTCATCACCGATGAGTACGATTCGGGCTATCTGATATACAGCCACGATTGGTGTCAGAGTGGCGAGGGTACAACACAAATTATATTGATGACCGACGACCTTGCCCGTCAGATAGGCGAGCCTTACATAATGTTTCAAGCCTCGCAGAATCCTTGGTCGGCAGGCAAGGGTAGTGTCCCCTCACCCATAATGGACGGCCCGTGGCTCTTCGATACCGAGGAACTTGAGCTTGGAATGCTCTTCAGCGCCGAGATTGACGGACAGGGTGCAGTGGGCGTTGCTTATAGCGAAAAAAATCACGGACTGAACGGCCCGTGGCACATAGAGGCGCAACCTCTGCTTACTGGTGGCTACGGACAGGCAATGCTCTTTAACGACTTTGACGGTTCGCTTGTGATGGCTCTTCACAAGGACACCATAATAAACGGTAAAAGAAAAAATGTCCCACAGTTAATAGAGGTTGACAACCAGTTTGCCCGCCTCAAGATAAAAGGCAGATACAATTATTAAAAACCTTTAAATAAAAAACAATTATGCGTTTAATTATCGAACCTAACTATCAGCAACTATCAAGCTGGGCTGCAACATACGTTGCAAAGAGAATTAACGAGTTTAACCCCACACCCGAGAAACCTTTCGTGCTTGGTCTTCCCACAGGCGGTACACCTCTTGGTACTTACAAAGAGCTTATCCGACTATACAACGAGGGTAAGGTGAGTTTCCAGAATGTTGTTACATTTAATATGGACGAGTATGTAGGTCTTCCCGAGGAGCACCCCGAGAGCTACCACTCATTTATGTGGAACAATTTCTTCAGCCACGTTGACGTTAAGAAAGAGAATGTAAACATTCTTAACGGTAACGCCGAGGATCTTGTTGCCGAGTGCGCACGCTACGAGGAGAAGATTAAGTCGTACGGTGGAATCAATCTGTTCCTCGGTGGAATAGGTCCCGACGGACACATTGCATTCAACGAGCCGGGTTCTTCACTTGCTTCACGTACACGTATCAAGACACTTACAACCGACACAATCATTGCCAACTCACGCTTCTTCGACAACGATATCAACAAAGTGCCTAAGACAGCAGTAACAGTGGGTGTTGGTACTGTAATGGACGCACAAGAGGTGCTTATCCTTGTTAACGGCCACAATAAGGCACAGGCTCTTTATCACGCAGTTGAGGGTAACATAACACAGATGTGGACAATCAGCGTGTTACAGATGCATCAGCACGGTATCATCGTTTGCGACGATGCTGCAACAGCCGAGCTTAAGGTAGGTACTGTAAACTACTTCAAGGACATTGAGCGCGACAACCTTTGCCCCTGCTCGAATCTGAAGTAAGCTAATAGCTTTGTTTAAAAAATGCGGGTGTCTATTCAAAATAGACACCCGCATTTTTTAAACTGTTTAGAACCATAAGTTATATATTATCATTTGTTTGGTATTTGCATATTGCACAGAAAATAATAATTTTGTATGTTTGCCTATTATAAGCAAAGAGATATTTATAAACAGTGCTATTTGCTGTAAAGAAACATTATTCTCGACAGCATTTTATTAGATAATACATAATTGAATATTTAATTAAAAGATAACTATGGAGGTAAAAAAGTATATCCAAGAGAACGAGGAGCGCTTCCTCGATGAGCTATTCTCGCTCATACGCATTCCAAGCATCAGTGCGCAGAGCAGCCATAAAGACGATATTCACGCTTGCGCCGAGCGTTGGCGCGAACTGCTGTTAGAGGCCGGCGCCGACAAGGCCGTGGTAATGCCCTCGGCCGGCAATCCGCTTGTCTATGGCGAGAAAATTGTCAACCCTTCGGCATCAACGGTACTCATCTACTCGCATTACGATGTAATGCCCGTCGAGCCGCTTGAGTTGTGGAACACCGCCCCCTTTGAGCCTGTTGTAAAAGATGGTCGTATATGGGCGCGTGGTGCCGACGACGACAAGGGGCAGGCAATGATACAGGTTAAAGCCTTTGAGTATGTGGTGAAAAACGGGCTCTTGAACCACAATATAAAGTTTATATTTGAGGGCGAGGAGGAGATTGGCTCGCCCAGCCTAAATGCCTTCTTGGGCGAGCATAAAGAGTTGTTGAAAGCCGACGTTATCCTTGTGTCCGATACAAGTATGTTGGGTGCCGAGCTTCCCTCGCTCACTACCGGCCTGCGCGGCCTTGCCTACTGGGAGGTAGAAGTAACAGGGCCCAACCGCGACCTGCACTCGGGACACTTTGGAGGCGCTGTTGCCAATCCAATAAATGTGCTGTGCGAAATGATTGCACAAATGACTGATGCCGATGGACGCATCACAATACCGCATTTCTATGACGACGTCGAGGAACTATCGGCCGAGGAGCGCCGTATGATTGCCTCTATCCCCTTTGACGAGGAGGCATATAAACGCGCCATAGATGTTGATGCACTCCGAGGCGAGGCCGGATATGCAACACTCGAACGCAACAGTTGTCGTCCTTCGTTTGACGTCTGCGGCATTTGGGGCGGATACACCGGCGAGGGGGCAAAGACCGTGCTCCCCTCAAAGGCCTATGCAAAATTATCGTGTCGCTTGGTGGCGCATCAGAGCCACGAGAAAATCTCGCAACTATTTGCCGACTATTTTACAGCAATTGCACCCTCGTGTGTAAGAGTAAAAGTAACACCTATGCACGGAGGCGAGGGGTACGTCTGTCCAATCACTCTGCCGGCCTACAAGGCTGCCGAAAAAGGCTTCGAGAAGGCCTTCGGACAAAAACCGCTTGCGGTGCGCAGGGGTGGCAGTATTCCTATTATCAGCGATTTTGAGAAAATCTTAGGTGTAAAAACCGTGCTTATGGGGTTCGGGCTTGAGAGCGATGCTATTCACTCGCCTAACGAGAATTTCAGGCTCGATATTTTCAGAAAGGGTATTGAGGCTGTTGTCGAGTTTCATAAGAATTATAAAGGATAAAATGTTTTTTTGCGGGGCGCATCACATTGTAGAGTGGTGCGCCCATTTTTATATTCTCGCGACAACATAAAGGCTCGTGTGCTGTTGATGCCGACCCTTACGGGCACCGATAGTTGGCAACAGATAGAACGCTATTTTAATGAGTATAGATAGTGATTTTTAGAGGATAAATTCAATATCTGCGGCACAGTTGTACCCCTCGTTATACATTGCCAGCAGTTTGTCGGGGTTGCGCTCCATTCGATCGACTGTGATTGGTCGTATGGGGCGTATTACTGTAATTTCGCCTGCATCTTCTAACTGCTCGATAAGGGTTATCTGGCTGTTGTACATTGCGTTGCGCTCGATAATAGCCTTGCGCACTGCCGGATATTTGCGGTACATGAAAAATGGGACACGTGTGGGCTTGTCGGGCTTACGGTAGCCTCGGTTGCGTGTAAGCACAATGAGATTATTGTCGAATCCTTGTGAACGTGCGCGTTGCAGGGGAATAGAGTCGGCAATGCCACCGTCCATCATAGGCTCGCCGTCAACGTATGCAATAGGGGCTACAAAGGGCAGGCTGCTCGATGCTTTTACAATGTCAATTATACGTTTGGGGTCGTGGCGCTCGTCGTAGTAGCAGGCCTTGCCGGTGCGACAGCTTGTTGTAACCATCTCGAAACGGCGCTTTGTGGCTGCAAAGGCCTTATAGTCGTAGGGGTAAATTTTCTCGGGGAATGTGTGAAAGAGTAATTTAAAATCCATAATATTGCCTCCCAAGAGTAGTTTGCCGAGGCCTATATATTTGTACTGCTGCATCAATTTTGTGTAGCTGTATTTCGAGCGGCCGCGTTGCAAGGACATATATGAAAGGCCGTTGCAAGCACCGGCACTCACGCCTACGGTGTAGGGGAAAAGCACTTTGCGATCCATAAGGTTATCGAGTACTCCGGCTGTGAATGCTCCGCGCATACCTCCTCCCTCTAATATTAGGGCGGCTTTTTCGTCTATCTTAAATTGTCTCTTGCTCATAGTGCTGCAAAGGTAGCGAATTTTAGAAACAGTTTCTAAATTTATACCTAAAGTTTTTAAGTGTTATTATTGGTTACGCCTTTCGCCGCTACGCTTTTGTTAATATAATCTTTACTCGCTGTAAAAAACGCTAAAATTACGATTAAGTGAGTGCAAAGTAAATTTATTTACTTTGCCGAACGGAAGTAGTTTCGTTAAAAACAAAGTAAACTTTGCGTTTTTCGCTCGTTTGTATATTTGAGGTTACACCTCGAATATAATCTTTACTCGCTGTAAAAAACGCTAAAGTAAACTTTGCGTTTTTCGCTCGTTTGTATATTTGAGGTTACACCTCGAATATAATCTTTACTCGCTGTAAAAAACGCTAAAGTAAACTTTGCGTTTTTCGCTCGTTTGTATATTTGTTGCTATATTTGCAATAGTAATTGGAACAGACACCGAAGCGATTCTTTAAACAGCTTCTTAAATACTTTATATTATGAATAAGGAATTGGAAATGAGCCCCAATAGGGTGGTTGCTTATCTTGGTAAGCCTTGCCAAGAATTTACCAAGGCTGATATTGTACGCTACATTGCCGAGAATGAGGTGCGTATGGTGAATTTTATGTATCCCGCAGGCGATGGACGATTAAAAACTCTGAACTTTGTAATTAACAATGCTGCTTATCTCGACGCGATACTTACTTGTGGCGAGAGGGTCGATGGTTCGAGCCTTTTCCCCTTTATCGAGGCCGGCAGCAGCGACCTTTATGTGCTGCCGCGTTTTTCGACAGCCTTTCTTGACCCCTTTGCTCAGATTCCTACGCTCTCGATGCTGTGTTCCTATTTTAATAAAGATGGTGAGCCGTTGGAGAGCTCGCCCGAAAACACCTTGCGCAAGGCTTGCAAGGCTTTCAACGAGGTTACGGGAATGGAGTTTCAGGCGATGGGCGAGCTTGAGTATTATGTGATTGCTCCCGACGAGGGGCTTTTCCCCGCAACCGACCAAAAGGGCTATCACGAGTCGGCGCCGTATGCTAAATTCAATGAGTTTCGCACCGAGTGTATGGCTTATATTGCGCAGGCCGGCGGACAGATAAAATATGGACACTCCGAGGTTGGTAATTTTACAATCGACGGCCTTGTTTATGAGCAGAACGAGATTGAGTTTCTGCCCGTGGATGCTCGCGAAGCTGCCGACCAACTGATGATTGCAAAATGGATTATCCGCAACCTTGCCTATAAATATGGGTACGATATTACTTTTGCTCCAAAGATTACAGCCGGAAAGGCCGGCTCGGGTCTGCACGTGCATATGCGCATAATGAAAAATGGTAAGAATTGTATGCTCGACGGCGGACAACTATCGTCGGCTGCACGACGTGCAATTGCAGGAATGATGGAGCTTGCACCCTCAATTACCGCGTTCGGAAACACTAACCCAACATCTTATTTCCGCCTTGTGCCGCATCAGGAGGCACCTACAAACATCTGCTGGGGCGACCGTAACCGTTCGGTGCTTGTGCGTGTGCCGCTGGGGTGGGCTGCCAAGAGTGATATGTGTCGTATGGCCAACCCTCTTGAGGACGAGAGCAACTACGATACTACACAGAAACAGACAGTTGAGATGCGCTCGCCCGATGGCTCGGCCGATATTTATCAGTTGATAGCGGGTCTTGCCGTTGCTGCTCGCTATGGATTCGAGCTTGAGAATGCTCTTGAGATTGCCTCGCGCACATACGTGAATGTGAATATTCACCAAAAGGAGAATGCCGATAAATTGGCTCTCTTGGCTCAACTGCCCGATAGTTGCGAGGCCTCGGCCGATTGTCTCGAACGTCAGCGTGCGGTGTTCGAGGCACACAATGTCTTTAGCCCGGCAATGATTGATGGCATTATAAAGCGTCTGCGCTCGTATGGCGACGGCACTCTGCGTGCTTCAATCGAGGGCGATAATGAGAAAATGCTCGAACTTGTGCGTAAATATTTCCACTGCGGATGACGATGATTATTCGCAAGGCAACATTCGACGACCTTCCCACGCTGATGAATATTTTCGAGGCGGCTAAAGTTATTATGCGCCGCAGTGGAAATATTCACCAGTGGGGCTGTGGCTACCCTTCGGAAGAGATTGTCGGGCGCGATATTCAATGTGGCGCGTCTTATGTTGTTTGTGCCGAGGGTGGGGAGATTGTCGCTACAATGGCGTTTATTCCCGGGCCCGACCCTACGTATGCGGTTATATACGACGGCGAGTGGCCCGACGACCGTCCCTATTATGTAATTCACCGCATTGCTGTTGCAGCTCCGGGACGGGGTATCGCCCGTCTGTTGCTCGATTGGGCTTTTGAGCGCACGCATACGCTACGCATCGACACGCATCGCGACAATTGTATTATGCACCACATTTTGCAACAATATGGCTTTAAGCGTTGCGGGGTGATTCTGCTTGCCAATGGCGATGCGCGCGATGCTTATCATTTAACCAAAGAATAGCTTTAAAAAAAACTAAAAATGCCGATAATTGAGATTACATCACTCTCGCATCCGGGAGTAGAGATTTTTTCGTTGCTCACCGAGGCGCAATTGCGCAGATGTGTTGATGCTACACGCGGAATTTTCATTGCCGAGAGCCCCAAGGTGATAAATGTGGCACTCGATGCGGGATATGAACCGCTGGCGCTTCTGTGCGAGCAGAAGCATATTACGGGCGATGCAGCCGATATTATTGCACGCGTTGGCGACGATGTTCCGTTATATACGGGCAGTCGCGAGATACTCGCTTCACTCACAGGCTATGCACTCACGCGCGGTGTGTTGTGTGCAATGCGTCGTCTCGAGGAAAAATCGGTCGAGGATGTGTGCCGCGACGCTCGTCGCATTGTGGTGATTGACGGGGTGGTCGATACAACTAATATTGGCGCAATATTCCGTTCGGCTGCTGCATTGGGAATAGATGCGGTGCTTCTGACACGTACCTCGTGCGACCCGCTCAATCGTCGTGCGGTGCGTGTGTCTATGGGGTCGGTGTTTCTTGTTCCGTGGACGTGGATTGACGAGCCTGTTGAAACACTTGGCTCATTGGGATTTCGCACAGCTGCAATGGCACTTACTGACGATTCTGTCTCAATTGACGATGAGGAGCTGTGTGGCGAGCCGCGTCTTGCAATAATTATGGGGACTGAGGGCGATGGCCTCTCGGATAGTGTAATAAGCTCGGCCGATTATGTGGTGCGTATTCCGATGTATCACGGTGTCGATTCGCTTAATGTGGCGGCTGCGGCTGCGGTCGCATTTTGGCAGTTGAGGGTGAAGGGTAAATGAGAAAATGCTCTGTATGTGCAGCGTGGATTGAAGCAGGAATTACGGGTTAGTAAAGTTCGATAAATTCGTAGCTGTTGCCCACTGTTTCGAGGTAGTGCATAAACTCATTCTGCGATATTACTACTGTTGCGTGATTATCGTTGGGATGAAAGCTGAGTGATTGATACTTTCGTAGATTGCTATCGAGGAACAGATGTACGTGATTCTCATCATCGTTTATGAGGCCAAAGGGTGATACTGAGCCGGGTTGCAGGCCTAAATAGCGTTCCATACGTTGTGGCGAGGCAAAGGATAATTTCCCTTGATGCAGACGATGCTCAAGGTCGTGAATGTCAAGGGCTTGTTCGCAATCGAGTACCACAAGGTAGTGGCGATTGCCTTTGTGGTTACGGAAAAACAGGTTTTTACAATGTTTCGACCCGTCGTTACGCCATTGTGTACGGGCTATTTCTATTGTGGGTGCCTCGTCGTGGGTGTACCACGTGTATTCTATTTCTTTGTCGTTAAGGTAGTTGAGTACCTTTTCTATGCGTTGGCTTTGCATCTTGGACAATTTAAGAGGGTTTCTTATAATTGTGATATTGTGTTACATAGTGTATCCACGGCTTCGGTGCGTGTGGCCCAGCTTGTACAGAAACGAACAATATCGCGGTGCTCGTCGTATTTACCCCAATATTCAAAAATAAACTCTTTTGAGAGCTTCTCTTGTTGTGCTTTTGTCAACAGTGGAAATTGCATATTTGTGGGGGAGTTGTTCCACATTTCTATTCCTTGGGCTTCGAACTTTTTGCGTATGCGCATTGCCTGTGCGACTGCGTGTCGGGCAAGGGTAAAGTATAAGCATTGGTCGCCTCCCTTGAGCAGCTCTTGAAATTGTAGCCCTAAGAGGCGTCCTTTGGCTAACATTCCTCCGTGCTGTTTTATTGCGTAGCGGAAACTGCGTTGCATCTCTTTATCGCTAAAAACAACAGCTTCGCCAAATAGTGCGCCCACTTTTGTACCGCCAATGTAAAATGCGTCGCACAGACGGGCAAGGTCGGCAAGGGTTACATCGCACCCTTCGGCTTGTAGGCCGTAGCCCATTCGTGCGCCGTCTATAAAGAGGTATAGGTTGTTTGCACGACAAAATTCTGATATTTCGGTGAGCTCGGCTTTGGTGTATATGAGGCCGTTTTCGGCAGGAAATGACAGATAGACCATTCCCGGTTGCACTGTGTGCTCGTGTGAGTGGTCGTTCCAATGGTTGTCGAAGCACTCTTTTATTTGGGCAAGGGTTGGGCGTCCGTCGTTGGTGCGGATAGCAATTATTTTGTGGCCGCTGGCTTCGGGAGCACCGGTTTCGTGTACGTTAATGTGTCCGCTCTCGGCTGATATTACGCCTTGGTAGCTGCGCAAAAGGGCGTCTATTACTGTTACGTTGGTCTGTGTGCCGCCGACAAGGAATTGTACGCCGAGTGTGTTGTCATTGCAATGACGGGTTATTGTTTCGCGTGCCTGATGGCAGTAGGGATCTTCGCCGTAGCCTGCTGTCTGGTCGAAATTGGTGCGTACAAGGGCGTCGAGTATGGCCGGGTGGGCGCCTTCGATGTAGTCGGAGTCGAATCGTATCATTGTTTCGGAAATATGGGTAAATTATAGCTTTAGGGGGGTGTTTTTGCCTCCCTGTGTGTGTAATTTGGGTGTGTGTTGTGGTTATTCCTCGCCGTTGGGTGTGTGGAGTATCAGGGTGGTCGCTCCTAATGTTATTATTGCTCCATCTTCGATGCGCAGTCTTTCGCGGTCGCCCAATATGCGGTTCATTACGAATGTGCCTGTTACGCTTGGATTGTCGCGGATTGTGTATATAAGCTCTCCGGCGGCGTTGCGTTTAACATTTATTATGCAGTGTCGTCTGTCCATGCTCGGGTCGCGCGTCTCGATTGGGTGCGAAATGACTGTTCCTTTGTTATATCGGCCTATAATGTTATCACCCTCAGTTAGTTGCAGCGTTTGTTTAAAGCAAAACTTGTTCTCAATTACGACAATGTGCCCGAAATTGTTTTCTTGTTCCTCTTCTTCGTTTTCTCCTATTCTTATGGTGAAACTTTTGCGGCAGTGGTCGCATTCGAATACGAGGGCCATTCCTTGTGGATAGCCATTGTCGTCAAATACAATAGGATGGTCGCATTTGGGGCAGGTTACTCTTTTCATCCGTTATTGGGGTTAATTGTTGAGTATCCAAGCATCGGGGAATGTTGCTTGAAAGGTTGATAGATTGTCGAGCGCCTCTTTCTCGGATGTATATGTTGCTACGGCTATACGATGGCGTTTGCCGCACACTACAACCTTGTACTCGGTCTGTAATTTACAGCTGAGTTCTGTTATTGCCAATTGGGCATTATCGGCATTGGGCGAGCTTGCCACAATTATGTGGAATTGTGGTGTGGGGGTGTCTTGCCCGGTTACTGATGATGGGGGCGAGGGGCTGCTGTCTTGTGGAATATCAGGGGTAATTAGTGGATGAATATCTTGTTTCTCTCTTGGCAACTCCTGTGGCACACTGTTTGTCTTATGTTCAATTGTCGTTGCGCTAACTGCTTGTGCTTCATTGGCTTGTGATGGGATGTCGGCTGTGGTGGTGTTGCCGATTGATGTTTTTGTATTTGAAAAAACTATTGGGGATATTTCGCACTCTTGGTTACTTGCAATCTGTTGGGGTGCAACAGATGTTAGCTGTTGCATCATTGAGATTTGCTCGGATGATGCAAAATTACCTAACGATGCTTTAATGTTGTTGTCAAAAGCCTGTTCGCTCAACGGGGTAACGAATATGAATGTGAGAATAATTGCGGCTATTGCTGCAATGTATTTGCTTATATCACGACGTTTTATGGTTATTGTGCGCTCTTCAATTTCGTGCAATTGTGCTATTGATAAAGGCTCGAATCCGAAATTCTCGGGGTCGTCGATACCGTTTGACGCGGGTTCAAAAGTAATTTCGCTGTTGATGTTCATTGAGAATGTCCCCAGCTCGCCGAATCGGGTGCTGCCTTTACGCGAAAGGGTGCGTCGTAACGACAGTATATCATTGCGCAACATTGCAGCAGCAGCCTCGTAGGCGAGGTTGTGTGCATTCATATACTCGGACACCAGAAGTGCATCATCGACCTTAACCTGCGGATTAAATCCTAAGGTTCGGTGAGGGGGCATAAATGTCTGGTCGTCTATATTGTAGTGTGCAGGTACGCTCTGTGCCAAAAATGCTCCAAAATCGGGTATTATTACGCAATTATGGCGTGCGATAAGGTGCACTATATGCTGTTCTATTTTTTTCATCTTGTAGTTTGTTTAGCAGTCTATTGAATAGTATCTGCGTTAAAATCAAGGATTTATCGCATTTTGGTAAAACCTCTTTTGCAAATGTAATGAAAATTAGTTAATATGATGTCAATTTGCGTGATATTTTTTATAGAATTTGAATTTTTTTTATTGCAGTCAATCTTGCTCTGTTTTTTTACGTATCTTCGCATCAGATAAATAAAATAGCTTGAAAATAATGCAAACACCCACAAGAATAGAGCTTCTTGCGCCTGCCCGAAATGCTGAAACAGGTATTGCAGCCATTGATAATGGTGCCGATGCTGTGTATATTGGTGCCGGACGTTACGGCGCACGTCAAGCGGCAGGAAATTCCATTGAGGATATTGAGTGCCTTGTAAAATATGCCCATTTTTTTAGTGCAAAGGTATATGTTACGTTAAATACAATTATAGCCGAAGAGGATATTTCTGAGGTACAACAGCTTGTAGAAAAACTTTATTCAATTGGCGTTGATGCATTGATTATTCAAGACTTAGGTTTGTTGGAGATGGATATTCCTCCAATTCCTCTGCACGCAAGCACGCAGATGGACAATCGCACTTGTGAAAAAGTGGAATTCTTGTACACGGCCGGGCTGCCGCGTGTGGTTCTTGCTCGTGAGCTTTCGCTCGATGAGATTTCGGCAATACATAAGGCTGTACCCGATGTCGAGCTTGAGGCTTTTGTGCACGGTGCATTGTGTGTCAGTTACAGCGGGCAGTGCTACGCTTCGCAGCACTGTTTCGGGCGCAGTGCCAACAGGGGCGAGTGTGCTCAATTTTGCCGTTTACCATTCGATCTTATTGATTCAGAAGGAGATGTTATTTGCAAACAGAAGCATTTGCTCTCATTGAAAGATATGAATCGCAGTGCATATATCGAACAGATGATGGATGCGGGTATTGTTTCCTTCAAAATAGAGGGACGATTAAAGGATATTTCATACGTTAAAAATATTACAGCCTATTATCGAAAAGTGATAGACGAGGTGCTTTCGCGCCGTCCCGAGTATGTGCGCTCGTCGTTCGGGTGCACTCGGCCGCATTTTCTACCTGCCGTACAAAAGAGCTTCAATCGTGGCTTTACCGATTATTTTCTTACCGGCGATAGGGGGAATATTGCCTCAATTGACACTCCAAAGTCTATTGGCGAACCTATGGGGTGTGTCAGAGTTGTGTCGCGTCAATTTTTTACAATGCAAGGTGATGCGGCGTTCAATAACGGCGACGGCGCTTGTTTTATAGGCAAGGATGGGCATTTGTATGGCTTCAGAATAAACAAGGTCGATGGTGTGCGTATATTTCCACAGACAATGCCGCCGCTTTTTCAGGGCGCACAACTGTTCCGCAACTCGGATATTGCCTTTGAGCGCGAACTTGCTCGATGCGGTGAACCGCGTCGTCTATCGCTGTCGCTTGTGTTGGGCGAGACTGTTGATGGCTTTATTCTCTCGGGTACAGACGAAAGCGGTGTGAAAGCCTCGGTAACAGTTGCCTTTAAAAAAGAAGCTGCCAATACGCCTCAGCGTAAAAATATTGAGAGTCAATTGAGTAAGTGGGGAAATACTCCTTTCTTGGTCGATAGGGTTGATGTAAATTTATCGCAAGAATGGTTTCTGCCCTCATCGTTGCTATCTGATATTCGTCGTCAATTGTGCAATGCGCTCGTAGATGCTCATAATAAGCAGTATGTTGTTGATAAAAAAGAAATTGCGCCTACTTCGCATTCATATATTGAAAGCGAGTTGACCTATCGTGGCAATGTCTCAAACTCGCTTGCCGAAGCTTTTTATCGTCGTCATTCTGTTCAAAGAATTGCCCCTGCATTTGAATTATCTCCTGTGGTTGGTGAGCCTATAATGTTCTGCAAGCATTGTATAAAATACACTCTTGGTTGGTGCGCCAAGAGTGGTGTTAAGCCCTCGTATCGTGAACCTTTTTATTTAGTTTCGGGCGATGGGCGTCGTTTCCGTCTGCAATTTGACTGCCGTGAGTGTATGATGAAGATAATTGCCGAGTAGAGGAGTTTATTTTTAACAATAAAAATAGGTGTAGGCAGTAAAAAAAGAGTTTTTTTCTTTTGTTTTAGTAAATTATTCATTATTTTTGCACCGATTTTAAAGGAAAGATGCCAGAGTGATCGAATGGACCGGACTCGAAATCCGGCGTACGGCTTTGCCGTACCGTGGGTTTGAATCCCACTCTTTCCGCAATACTTCAAACAGATAAAAGCCCAAGTTTACTTGAGGCTTTTTTTGTTTGAAGTATTGCAAAGGACACCCGCGGCAGCGTCGGGATGCACGCAGTGAATCCCACGATGCCTTAAAGTCGGGCGTACTTTCAGTAGTTAGACGCCCGCGGCAGCGTCGGGATGCACGCAGTGAATCCCACGATGCCTTAAAGTCGGGCGTACTTTCAGTAGTTAGACGCCCGCGGTAGCGTCGGGATGCACGCAGTGAATCCCACTCTTAAAAAATAAAAAACAGATAAAAACAACCATAATATGAAAGTAACTGTCATTCAACAAGATATTGTCTGGAAAAACATTCCGGCCAACCTGCGTCATATGGGCGAACTGCTCGAAAAAGCTCCAAAATCGGACATATACCTTTTCCCCGAGATGTGCTCGACAGGATTCTGTATGCAGCCCCAAGGAGTGGCCGAAGAAGTAAACGGCCCAACAGTTAAACGTATGATGGAGTGGGCAAAAAAGTACGATGCAGCCATTGCAGCCACAGTAATGACAGTATCTGACGGAAAATATTACAATAGAATGTATTTTGTAACCCCCGAGGGTGTGCTCGGACACTACGACAAAGTACACCTCTTCGAGTATAGTGGCGAGAATCTTGTATATACCCCCGGTGAGGAGCGTACAATATGGGAGTGGCGTGGGCTGCGCATACGTCCCGCAATATGCTACGACCTGCGCTTCCCGTTGTTTTTGCACAACGACCAAGGCTACGACCTACTGCTAATATCGGCCAATTTCCCCGAGAGCCGCATTCTTGCGTGGGATACTTTAGTGTGTGCCCGAGCCATAGAGAATCAATGTTACGTGGCCGCATCCAACCGCGTGGGAGTAGATGAGTACGGAAATTATGTGGGCCACAGTGTGGTTCTTAGCCCCTATGGTCTGAAACTCGGCGGTTGTCGTTCAAAAAGTCAGGGTAGTGCATCGGGCGAGATTGACCTCGAAATGGTGGCCAAGATGCGTAAAGCCTTCCCTTTGATGCAAGAGAAAAATAATTGGCGTTGATAATTGTTGGCGTCAGTGTTATATAAAATTTTAGCGCCGTAAAAGACGGCGCTAAAATTTTATCCTTTACCCTTGTAAGGAGGCATATTGTGGTATTCCGGTCAGAAATTCGTAACAATTGTCGATATAATTCATTCGACAGCAATAGTGCTGAAGGCCATTGCTGACAATCAGATAATCGACCTTTAGTACAAGATTGTAACGTGATATTTGCGCAAACACCTTTGAATCTATTCTCACAGTAGGAGCTTTATATTCGATTATCATTCTTGGACGCAGAGTGCGGTCGTAAACCACAGTGTCGCATCGACGCCGTGTGTTGTTGAGTGTGATGCTTGCCTCGTTGGCCATCAGTGTCGCCGGGTAGCCGCATTGTTCAATGAGATAATGTACGAAATGTTGGCGCACCCACTCCTCGGGTGTCAGTGCCACGTAGCTTCGACGAAGTTCGTCAAAAATGGTTGGTTTACCATCTTTTTCAGCTATTTTTGCGTTGTATTGTGGTAGATTCAGTTGTTGCATATACGTGCTGTTTGTTTTTTAAAACAAATAATATCAAAATCGTGTAT
Source organism: uncultured Bacteroidaceae bacterium (assembly GCA_964470845.1). GTDB lineage: Bacteria > Bacteroidota > Bacteroidia > Bacteroidales > Bacteroidaceae > HGM04593. The sequence goes on from CAYYEL010000039.1 coordinate 21,733, forward strand.
TATTAAAAAATAAAAGTCTCTTACGCTTATCGTTTGTCTTAAACGATAAAATGCGTTTTTTTGCACTATCTTTGCAAAGGAAGGCTTTAGATTTTCTGCGCTCGCTGCAAAAATCTAAAGCAAGCTTTATTTTTTTGCTCGCTTGTTTGTATCTTTGCACTGTGTGCGAAGATGTACTGCACTCGCTTTGAAAATATTAAAGTAAACTTTATATATTCTCGCTCGTTTGTT
>CAYYEL010000040.1:0-20235 GCA_964470845.1 uncultured Bacteroidaceae bacterium
TTTACTTCAATATTTTACACAGCGAGTGCAGAATATATTCGCACGCAGTGCAAATTCACGAACAAACGAGCGAGAAACAACGAACAAGTTAAGCCACTTATTTTGTTAATAATGAAAAAACAATGAATGTAGCTTCAATTGCAAAAAAGATTATCGAGTGGATTAAAAGCCTGCTCGCCGAATTAGGCCTCTCGGCCAAAATACTTGACACAATAGAGCCCATACTCTATATATTGGTAATTGCGCTTGTGTCATTTATTATTGCCGAGGTTGTGTATCGCATTGCACAGTTTGCACTATGGCGCATACAAAAGATGCGCGAATACACCTTTCTTACAAAATTGAACGAGCACAACGTACTGCGCAAACAGACACACATTCTGCCACCGTTTATTATGAACACACTTCTGCCGGTGGTTTTTACCGACAGCCCCACTCTGTTACACTATACAAGGATGGTCGTATGGCTCTATTTTGTCATTATGCTCACACGTGCCATAAACAGCCTCATCAGCGCCGTAGGTGAGACTGCTTTTCGCAACAGTAAATATCGTAACCGTCCCATAAAAGGCTTTGTGCAGGTAGCCAAAATCATTGTTTATATTATTATGACAATTATCGCAATTTCAATAATTACAAACAAGTCGCCTTTGTACCTTATAGGCGGATTGGGTGCATTTGCCGCCGTGCTTATGCTTGTTACGAAAGATTCTATAATGGGATTTGTGGGTGGATTTTTACTACTCGAAAATGATATGGTGCGTATAGGCGATTGGATTCAGATGCAAGGAAGCTCCATAAACGGCGTTGTTACCGATATTTCCCTTACAATTGTAAAGGTACAGAACTTTGACAATACAATAGCCACAATACCACCCTACACACTTATCAATGAGAGCTTTGTCAATTGGCGAGGAATGGGCGAGAGTGGCGGACGACGTATAGCACGCGGCTACACGGTGAAACTCGACAATATAAGACCTTGCAGCAAAGAGTATCTCGAAAGAGTAAAAAAACTCGATAACTCTTTTGCCGAATACATCGACCTTAAAATAGAACAGAAAAGCGATGGTAAAATGTCGAACACCGATAATAGTGCAGGCATCATGAATGGAACGATAGAGACGAACGTGGGGCTTTTCAGAGCCTACGCCGAGATGTATCTGAATCATCACCCTCGCATCAGAAAAGATATGCTCATAATGGTGCGCACGCTCGAACCGACAGGAAACGGACTGCCCTTACAATTTTACTGTTTTACAAATACCACCGACTGGAAGCAATACGAAAGTATTCAGGCCGAGATTATGGAACACTTTGCTTCCATTATGCCAATGTTCGACCTGTTCCCCTATCAAAGTACATCGGCACGCGATACAATCATAAGCGGTATGTTAGAGGCCAACTATCCTTATAGCAAAATTGAGGGGCTTCCTTATAAACTGACACTGGAGAATAATAATACTAATAATTAGTGAAAAAAGGCGGTATTTAACAATTTTTGCACAAATGTATGACGTTTGTGCAAAAATTAGTTGCTTTTCTGTTCTTTTTGGTATAATTTTGCCGCAGTTTAAGGATAAGACCTGTTAAACTCATTAAATTTATTTACTTAAAGAAGTTAGAATAATATGTCAAAAATTAAAGGTTCAACAGTGCTCATTACAGGTGGTGCATCAGGAATAGGACGCATTATGTGTCGCATTGTGTTAGAGAGGGGAGCACGTCAATTGATTATTTGGGACATTAACGAACAAGGTATAAACAGTACTATTGAAGAGCTGCGTGCCCTTGGAAACATAAAAGGATATAAGGTGGATATAAGCGACACCGAGGCCGTAAAAGAGTACTACAAACGTACACGCTGGGAGTGTGGCAACATTGATATTCTGATAAACAACGCAGGAATTGTAGCCGGAAACAATACATTTGACAAAGAACAGATAAGTAACATAGAGCGTACAATGCAGATTAACTCGGTGGCTCCAATGGTACTCGCATCGTTGGCACTGCCCGAGATGGTTGCACGCGACAGCGGACACGTTTGTAACATTGCATCGGCTGCGGGAATGTTGGCCAATCCCAAAATGTCGGTCTATGCTGCAAGCAAATGGGCTATGATTGGCTGGAGCGACTCGGTGCGCATAGAGCTTAAACAGATGAAAAGCAAAGTGCGTTTCACAACCATTGCCCCCTATTTTATTAACACAGGAATGTTCGACGGTGTAAAGTCGCGCATATTCCCCATTTTAAAGCCCGAACCCACTGCTCGTAAAATAATAGCTGCGATAGAGAATAACAGAAACTTCAAAGGACTGCCTTTCGGTTATCACTTTATACGCTTCTGTCAGGCAATTTTGCCTACCTCGATATTTGATTATATCTTTGGCGAGGTTGTTGGAATATTTCACGCAATGGATAACTTTACCGGACGAAAATGATGAATATAGAGAATACACCTTGTAGCGAGATTCAGAAGATTCACACCTCGCAACAACTTTTTTTTGCAACAGGAGCAACGCTCGATTATAAATTCCGCAAAAAGCAATTGGAAAAGCTGGCAAAAGCCCTTAAACAGTGGGAGCGTCCGCTGCTAACCGCTCTGTGGAACGACCTGCACAAGAGTGAGGAAGAGGCTATTATGACCGAGCTTAGTATTGTTGCAGGCGAGATAAAGAACCACAAGCACTCCCTTAAAGGATGGATGAAGCGCAGCAGCGTCTCGACCCCTCTAAAAATGACACCCTCGCGCAGCTACATTATGCACGAGCCTCTTGGTGGAGCGCTCATTATCGCTCCTTGGAATTATCCGGTACAGTTGCTGTTGAATCCTCTTGTCGGTGCTATATCATCGGGCTGTACCGCAATTTTGAAACCCTCGCCCTATGTTCCCAATGTATCGGCTGTGTTGCAACAGATGATAAGCCGTACATTCAAGCCCAACTACATTGCAGTTGTACAGGGCAACCGCGAGGTCAACAGCCAACTGCTCGATTTACGCCACGATATAATATTCTTTACCGGAAGCCCCTCGTTGGGACGTAAAGTGATGCAGGCTGCATCCAAGAACCTGACACCTGTGGTGCTTGAGCTTGGTGGAAAAAGCCCCTGCATCGTAGATAAAGATGCTGATGTCAAGATTGCTGCACGACGCATAGCGTGGGGAAAAACCTTGAATGCCGGACAGACTTGTATTGCCCCCGATTATCTGCTCATACACCATTCGCTCAAGAGCCGCTTTGTCGAGGCTTTTAAAGACGAATTACACAAACTGCACGGTAACGACATACAAATGAGCCGCCACTATGTACGTATGGTTAACGACCGGGCGTTTGAACGTGTTGCAGCCTATTTGAACGATGGCAACATTGTGCTTGGAGGTACATTGGATGCTTCGCAGCGTTACATTGAGCCCACTTTGCTCGATAATGTAAGCCCCGATGCACCGGTTATGCAGGAGGAAATTTTCGGCCCTGTATTGCCAATGATGACTTTCGACAAACGTCGCGAGGCACTCGATTTTATTCGCAAGCGCGAAAAGCCACTGGCACTATACTATTTTGGCAAGGTCGATGATGGGTACGATGTACTGAAGCTCGCTTCCTCGGGTGGTGCCTGCATAAACGATACTATTATGCACATTGCCAATGAGAATATTCCGTTTGGAGGAGTTGGAAACTCGGGAATGGGGCGTTACCACGGCTACGAGAGTTTTGCGGCTTTCTCGCATCGTCGCTCGGTGGTTGTTACTCCCACGTGGCTCGACCTTCCTTTCCGCTATATGCCCTACAAGATGTTCGAGCTTGTAAAGAAACTATTGTAATAATTTCTCATATAAAAATATTGCCGTGTCAATAAATGACACGGCAATATTTTTTGTGTTGCTTATATTTATTGATGAACGTCGCGCAAAAGATCGTTCACAGTCTTGACCGGGTTAAATGTTATAAGGGGCACTTCAACAAATACTGTACACCAGTCGCTCATTGCACCGTTCCACAATCCGGGGAGCTCCATTGCTTTAAGCTCGCGGCCGTTCTTCGACTTGTGCGAAATGAATCCGGTATTCTTGTCAACGAATGCGGGTAGATTGAATTTCTCGCCTTTATAGCTTTTAACGGCACATACAAGGTCAACGGGGTTAAAGTGTGTTCCATTTTCAAACATCGACTTTGATGTGGCGTTGTTCATATCAATTTGCGAACTTTCGAGAATTTGCAGTGATACTGAACCGTCGGGGTTGCAGGCAAAGAATGGGCCTCCACCGGGCTCGCCTACATTCTTAACCATTCCGCAGACGCGCATTGGGCGATTGAGTTTCTTGCGCAGGTAAAGAACAAGCTCGCAGTCCTCCATATGCTTAATTTCTTCGTGGCGGCACTGTAATTTCTGTTGCACGAAGCGAATCATCTCCTCAATCTGTTCGTGGGTGTATTTTCCGCTGTCGATGAGACGCAGATACTCGAATGCCTGCTCTTGGAGCGACACTAAGATACCGGCAAGCAATTTTTTATAAGTAACGGTATCGTTCTTCAGACGGTCGGGAACTACGTTGTCGATGTTCTTGATGAAGATTACATCGGCATCGATGTCGTTCAGGTTTTCAATGAGTGCACCGTGGCCTCCGGGACGGAACAAGAGAGTGCCATCCTCCTCGCGGAAAGGTTCGTTATTTGCATCGGCGGCAACAGTGTCGGTACTCGGTTTCTGTTCACTGAATGTAATATCATACTCGACACCGAATTTTGCCTCATATACAGGCTTACACTCGGCAACGAGTGTCTCGAAGAGTGTGCGGTGGTCGGTAGATACAGTAAAATGCAGTCTCACTTTGCCGTCGGCCGATGCGTATAGAGCGCCCTCGACAAGATGCTCCTCAAGAGCGGTGCGTGCTGCCTGCTCGCTGTAATTGTGGAATTTAAGCACTCCCTTGGGCAGTGCACCGTAATTCATTCCCGATGAATCGAGAAGGTTAAACACTACTTCTTTATATTTTCCGTCGGCAATAAGTTGCTTTATGGTTGCCGAATGATTCTTTTGGCAAGCAGCATCGAGGTCGCCATAAAATGCAAATTTCTCAATGTTGTCGAAGAATTTCTTCTCAAAATCGGTGGTGGGAACGCTGTAATCGGCGCTAAGGAACGAGAATAGGTCTTTAAACATACGACTGGCGGCTCCCGATGCGGGAACAAATTTAAGCACGCTGTGGCCATCGGCACAGAATGTACCCCACTTTTGTATGTAGCCTTGAACCTCCTGCTCCGAGGGGCACAGAATACCTCTCTCGGGAGTGGCGGCAGCCTCAATCTTCAGAAAAGGGAAGCCTGTCTTAAATGTCTTTAACTGCTCGGCGAGTTGCTCTTCCGAGATTCCTTTTTTGTTAAGTAACGCCTCATCGGCCTTGCTAATATTCATAGCGGTATAGTTTAGAGTTTGGTTTAAAAATGCAATTTTATGAGCCGCATTTGTCGGTTGCCTTTGCGCAGCACGCACAGTATGTACTTTACGCTTTAAACGCAAGAGCATAGATTTTTTATATCTGTACTTGTGCCAAGCAGCATCATATTTTTGCGACTTTTCGCAAAAATAGAAATAAATTTCTAAAATAATCATAAATAAAGAAAAAAATAAAGATACTTAATGTATCTTCGCAATATAAAAACGAGACGATGACACAACACAGCATAATAACTCTCACAAATGACGAGAGACGAGAGATTTTCAATTTCGGCCGACTATTGCACGAGAACACCGATGGACGTCTGCCCATTGGCGATTATCACTTTGTCAAGCAGGCTATTCTAAAAGCAGTCGAGAGTGGTAAAATAGAGCGCGACAATTTCGGCTTTCACCCTGTGGTGCTCGATATTGAAACGGCTACTCTTGTGGGGCAAGAGATAGGATTGCATCGTGAGATACTCATAAGCATCTTGCTCAACAGATGCGTGCAGCAACAGGTAATTACGATTGAAGAAGTCAGGGTGCGTATGGGTGATAAAGTGGCAAATATGCTCACTAATCTGACGCAAATTAACAGGCTGTATGCTAAAAGCCCCACAATCGAGAGTGAAAATTTTCGCAATCTGCTCTTGTCGTTTGCCAACGATATGCGCATAATTTTAATTATGATTGCCAGTCGTTTGGTGCTGCTGCGTCGTTTGTTCGACTCATCCGACGAGGCCGGTCGCCAACAGGTCTCGGCCGAGGCGTCGAAGCTCTATATCCCGCTTGCTCACAAATTGGGATTCTATAAGTTGAAATCGGAGATGGAGGATTTATCGCTCCGATACACTGAACCCGAAATTTATGCCGAGCTCAGCCGCAAATTGCAAGAGACGTCGGCCTCACTTGAAGGCTATATGTCCTCTTTCATACATCCCATTGAGACTGCACTGCGCAAAAATCCGCACATTAAATACAGAATCAAAGGACGTACAAAGTCGATAAACTCAATATGGCAAAAGATGAAGCGTCAGAAACTGCCCTTCGAGAATATATACGACCTCTTTGCCATACGCATCATAATAGACAGCGAGCCACAAAACGAGAAAAGCGAATGTTGGCAGGTCTATTCAATTGTAACGGATATGTACACGCCCAACCCTAATCGTCTGCGCGATTGGTTGTCAGTGCCCAAGAGCAATGGCTACGAGTCGCTTCACACAACAGTGATTGGCCCCGAGGGTCGTTGGGTCGAGGTGCAGATACGCACCGAGCGTATGGATGCCGTTGCCGAGCACGGTCTTGCAGCCCATTGGCGTTACAAAGGTATTAAAAGCGAAAAAGGGCTTGACAATTTGCTTGCATCCATTCGCGACACACTCGAACATCTGAGCGAAGAGAATGTCAGCGAGAACCGCTTCAAGATGGAGCTCTACAAGGACGAGATTTTTGTATTCAGTCCCAAAGGCGACCTTTACCGTCTGACAAAAGGAGCAACAATACTCGACTTTGCATTCTGTGTACACACAGGCGTTGGCAGCCGATGCACCGGAGCGCTTGTGAACGGACGCAATGTACCCATAAGACACACACTTAATAACGGCGATCAAGTAGAGATTATAACCTCGAACAGCCAGACGCCCAAGCAGGCTTGGCTCTCTATAGCAAAGACCGGACGTGCTCGCACCAAAATACGTCAGGCGCTTAAAGACCTCACCGCACGACAAGCCGATGTTGCACGCGAGATGCTCATTCGCAAGTTTAAGAACCACAAGATGGAGTACGACGAGGCGGTGATGGATCAGCTTATCCGCAAGAGAGGATTCAAACGTCTGAGCGACTTTTATCAACGTGTAGCCGAGGGTGGCATAGACGTTGCCGATATTTTTAAACAGTATAATGCCATTGTCAACCCCGAGAACAACGAAAATACTGTCAGCGCTCAGGATTTCACTCTACAGCCCGATAAAGAGAGCGTGGGACGCAGCGATGTGCTTGTCATCGAACGCAATCTGAAAGGTATAGACTACAAACTATCAAAATGCTGTGCACCAATCTTCGGCGACGAGATTTTTGGCTTTGTAACAATCACAGGCGGAATATCAATCCACCGAAAAGATTGCAGTAACGCCCGTCAATTGCGCGAACGCTACCCCTACCGGGTAATTGAAGCACGTTGGAGCGATACAATGGGCAATAAAGCTCTTTTTCAGGTAACACTGCGCATTGTGGGACACGACGATATTGGAATAGTCAACAATATAACCTCACTTATAACACAGGAAAAAGATGTTATTATGCGCGGAATAAATATCGAGTCGCACGATACATTATTCTCGGGTACACTGACACTTATGATTAGCGAGAATTCAAAACTCAATAAGCTTATTACAAAAATAGAAAACATAAAAGGCGTTAAACAGGTGCGCCGTGTATAAGTAACAAACAAAGAAATAAAATATACAAAATGAAAAAATTGATATTTACATTAGTAGCAATTATTGCAACGACAACACTCTGCGCACAGAAGCAGGAGAAACGTCCCATAATTACGTTTGAAAAGAAGAGTATCAGCATAGGTACTTTCCCGGCCGAGGATGCTATTAGAAAATGTTATTTTGTATTTACAAATACAGGTGAAGCCGACCTTTACATTCATCAGGCCTTTGCATCGTGTGGATGTACCGTGCCTCAAATTCCCGAAGAGGCAATAAAGCCGGGACAGAGTGATACAATTGTAGTTACATACGACGGTCGTCGTAAGGCTCCGGGTAACATCCGCAAAAGTATCACCATACACAACAACTCAAAGGACGAAATGATAAGGCTCTACATTACAGGTAAAATGCTCCCTGCAAAGGAGCAGGCGGTAGAGGCCATTGAGGTTGAGGAGGATTAACCCCAACCGGCGCAACCATTCACTGCTTAACACAAACCAATATGAGAGCGATAATAAAACCAGCAGTATTTGCGGGGATGTTAATAGGCATTGGCGGACTGACTTATTTGAACGTCGGGGGCATTGCCGGAGCCATATTGTTTGCATTCGGACTTTTGTGCGTGGTAATGTGCAAGGCTCAGCTGTTTACAGGAAAGGCCGGCTTTTTACCTCTTAAAGAGCAGATTCTGCTGTTGCCAATGCTCATTGCAAACGCTATCGGATGTTTCCTAACGGCAATCTTTACTATTTACACGCTGAATCCGCAAGTGCAAGCAACGCTCGACAAGATAATGGCAAGCCGCCAAGAAGCCTCACCCGACAACGTCTTAATATCGGCTATCGGTACTGGAATGATAATGACGCTCGCTGTTTATGGTGCACAGCAGAAGAATTTTCTGCCGCTGCTATTTGGCGTACCGACATTTATTCTGTGCGGACTACCCCACTGTGTTGCCGATATTTTCTATTATGCAGCTGCGATATATTCGGGCGAGTTTCATCTGTGGATGCTTGTCGCTTGGTTTATGGCTGTGATTGGTAATTATATAGGCTGTAATATTCCGCGATTTTTCATTGTAAGATAGGCTTCAAATAGTACATTAAAAAACGCGAGCCGATGATGTAAACAATCGCTGCTCGCGTTTTTTTCTATGCTGTTTAAAATTTTTGCTTTATAAGAAAACTAACGATATAATTTAAAGCAGTTTTTTAAAAGATAAGTTTTTCGACAAAAGAGGTCTTGCCCTCTACTCTGCCCTCGACTATATATACAATTGAACCATCTTCGGTATCTTCGCGGTGGCGATAAATTTCGACAATGTCGCCGGCTTTAGCTTCGCTGTTAAAATTTATTATAAGCTCTTTAAGAGGACGCGAATTTACAACATCAAGTTCAATTGCATTCATTGCCCACTCTGTATATTTTACATTATTTACGTGTGCATTCATATCAAGGTCGGCATAATTTACTGCGTGGCTCATTATGAGTGAAGGCTCGGCGTCTTTAGGCATTATAACCTTGGGGGCAGGTTCGGCAATAACATTCTCGGGAATACATTTCTCTTCGCTGTTTGCAAGCTCGGGATATTTCGATAGACGGCGTGTGTCAATATCAATAACCAACCACGATGTTGTTGCCGAGATTAGTTTCTCTTGTCCCTCGCTGTCGAACGCTACAAAATCACGGAAAAACTGATAGCCGCTTGAACCTTTGTGCCACGATTGCAAATTTATATGCTCGCGCCATTTGGGTAGCTTGTGGAAAATAACGTGCATCTTCGACAGCACCCACGCTTTGCGAGTAATGTGCATAGAATCGTATCCTACACCTATATAATCGGCGTGTACGTTTGCTGCCTCTTGTGCAAAATTTAGGAAAGATGCCGGGCGCAGTGTCCCCGACATATCAACATCGAAACTCGGAATGCGCTTAACGGCGCTATACTTCTCAATCATAAATTTTAATATATTTATATGTTTTACTAATCGAACAGGTTAATCAGACGACGTTTGACGGCATCGGTGTCGAGCAGAATCTTGATAAACTCCTTTGCCGAGGCTTTCTGATAAGCGCCCTTGAGACGCAGAAGCGAGGCCTCCATAATGTTTCCCGGCTCGTCGAGTACAATGGAACGGAAACGCGTCTTTCCAAATACCGCCGAGGACGAGAGAATTGTTGCGTAGCCACTCGATGCCACAAGCTGCAACAGAATATTAGTCTCATTGAGCTCGACGTGCGATGTTAGGGTAAAATCTTTCTTCTCCATCAATCTGTCGAGCATCATACGTGCCTGAAGCCCCACAGCCGGCAGCACCATCTGATATTTTCTTAAATCGGATAGTTTAACTTTGTTGCAGGTTGCCAGCGGATGTTCCTTGTTCACCACTACAGCCAAAGCATTCTCGAAAAGAGGCATAGAATCGACCTCGGGAATATCGACAAGCGGCTTATACGAGAGAATAAAATCGAGCCTGTTATTTTGTAGAAGCTCCAAGAGCTCGTTCACCGTCTTATAACAAATTTCGAGCTTTATTCCCGGGTAGCGCTTCATAAATTCCAACACACCCTCGGTGAGCACGGTGTTCAGGCTGTATGTAACGCCTACACGCAATGTACCCGTCTTAACGTTCTGAAGGTCGTAGAGACGCTGTACACCATCCTCGGCATCCTGTATGGTACGTTTGGCAAACGGCAGAAACTCCTCGCCGGCCTCGGTGAGCATTATGTGGCGACTGTTACGCAGAAAAAGTGTAAAGCCAAGCTCGAACTCAAGCTGTTTAATCTGCTGCGATAAAGTGCTTTGGGTTATAAACAATCTTTTGGCTGCCTCCGAGAAGTTAAGATACTCGGCACTTTTTACAAAATATTTCAGTTGCCTCAATTCCATATTTTCTTATAATCGTGCCGCGAATATAAGAAAACTGCTCCACATAATTCGTTATGTGGAGCAGAAAATATTTTTATGTAATGTGATTTTCTTAGAATCCGATGAAAATCAACATTGCATATCCGAGTACAAGACCTAAAATACCAATAATGACACCAACCTTCACCATATCCTTTTGCTCAATGAATCCTGTTGAGTGAGCAATTGCATTGGGAGGTGTACTGATGGGCAGCACCATTGATACAGATGATGAAATTGCTACACCTACCATAAGTGCCGATGCACCACCCATTGCTATAAATCCCTCTTGAGCTACGGGGTCGGCAGCAATACCACCTGCAACAAGCGCCAAGATTGGAGCAAGCAATGTTGCTGCAGCCGAGTGCGAAATAAAGTTCGATAGCACAAAGCATACAAGTCCCGAGATTATCATAACAAGCAGTGGCGACCAAGAAGCAAAAGGAATAGCAGCTACAAGTGCCTTACCAAGGCCGGTTGCAGTCAAAGCAACACCAAGTGAGAAACCACCGGCAACCATCCAAAGTACGCTCCAGTTAATTTCCTCAAGATCGCGACGTTGCAGAATACCGGCAGCACAAAACGCTGCAATAGGAATCATAGCAACAACATTTGTATTGAGCCCCCAAAGTTCTTTACCGAACATCCAAAGGAAAATTGTAACAATAAAAGTACCAATAACAACGTATGTTTGGATATTTTTGTGCATCTCGCCCTCAATAACAATTTCTATATTCTTCTGCTTGAAAGGGAAGAGGAAACGCAACAATAACCACGCAAGCACCAATAGAACAATTACGAAAGGAGCCATACGCAGTGTCCAATCGGCAAAAGTAATATCCACTCCACAATACTTGTTAAGATTATCGAGTACAATAAGGTTGGGAGGAGTACCGATGGGAGTCATCATACCACCAAGGTTAGCACCAACGGGAATTGCCAATGCAAGTGCAATACGACCCTTACCATCGGCAGGGAGTGAACGGAGCACAGGAGTAAGGAATGCAAGCATCATAGCTGCGGTTGCAGTGTTGCTCACAAAAGCTGAGAAAACAGCTGTTACAAGAATAAAACCAAGCAACACAATCTCCGATTTTGTACCGAAAGGCTTCAGAAGAACACGTGCAAGAGCAACGTCGAGCTTTGTCTTTGTCATTCCAATTGCAAGCACAAAACCACCGATAAACAGCATAATTGTAGGATCGGCGAAACAGTGCATAATATCTTTATATGGAACAAGGGTGCCAAAAGCCTCGCCCTCGTCTTTCAAAAAACTAAAAGCACTATCCGAGACTGTTAATAACATTGCAACAACCACAATCATTGATGTTACCCACGAGGGTAATGATTCTGTAAGCCACATCGATGCAGCAAATACAAAAAGCACAATTACACGATGCTGAGTCACTGTGAGGTCGGGGATACCTAATTCTGCGGTGGGCCAAAGTGCAGCAACAGTTGTAAGAACTAAACAAATAATTAGAGTCATTTTCTTTGAAAGACTCCGTGCTCTCTTGTGGGATTTATCTTTCTGAAGTTTCTCCAGAATATTAAATCCTTGGAAATTTTTAAACATAATTTAGAATATTTAAAGTTATAGTATTTCGGGGGTATGATTGTTGCAAACGATTCCGCACGTTAAGCGATGCAAATTTACTTACTTATAAACTCTTAAATAATTTAAAACTATTTATTTTGCCAATAGCTGCTATCGCTTTTGTCAATAGATGAATTTCTCTGCATTTTGCTTTAATGCGATTGTAATTCAGATACACCTGCTAAGGTATAATTAAATATTATAAAAAAGAGCAGAAGATGGTATAAAATCACTATCTTCGCACACAAATCAGAGGGCCCACGTTTGCACAAACAATGTCGGCCCCCGAATGAACCTGTATTCCAAAATTATGTACAAATACATATTTATAACATTATCGGCACTGCTTACGTTCTTTTCATCGGCAACAGCTCAGGAAAACAGAAGCACGCTCAATTATATAATCCAATATAGCGGACACACATCCACAGGAGAGAATGCGCCCTACTGGTTCGCTGCCCGTCGTCAAGGAATGTATAATATCGACCCAAACAGCAGTACAATGCGCATAGGACTGTTAAGCAGCGGGCATTTTGACAAACGGGGCAAATTTGAGTATCGTATAGGTGCCGACATAAGAGTGGGCGAGACGTACAGTAATTCAATGAGTCTCGGGACGGGCTTTACACTGCAACAGGCCTGTTTCGACATACAATATAATTGTTTGCAGATAAGCATTGGCAGTAAAGAGCGATTCTCCGAGGCCTCGCACACCTACCTCACTCCATTCGGCGAAAATCTGAATTCAAATTTAATCAACCAATACTTTCCCAACATCTACTCGCGGTCTATAATCGACCTTGGCAGCGGCGGCCTTGCATACAGCGGCAACAGTCGGCCCGTGCCGCAAGTGAGAATAGAGATTCCCGAGTACACCCCGTTTCCGGGTACCAACGGATGGTTGCACGTTCGCGGGCACATAGCATATGGTGCTTTTACCGATGAAAAATTTCAATCGAGACACACTGAAAAATCGCCGTCGGTAAGATATGGCAAAAGTCTCTTATATCACAGTAAGGCGGGGTTTCTGCGCATCGGCAAGGCCGAAAAATTCCCTTTGCTTTTTGAAGGCGGCCTCGAAATGCACACTCAATTCGGTGGCGACATTTACACGCACGCCGATGGAAAAATCCTCTCTATGCCCCACGGCCTTGCCGATTATTGGAAAGCGTTTATTCCCCTGAGCGGCAGCGACGCAACCCCCGAAAAGGAGCAGACAAACATCTCGGGGAACCAGTTGGGCAGTTGGCACGCGGCTTTTATAATTCCCACAAAAAAGGTCGAGATAAGGCTCTATGGCGAGCATCTGTTCGAGGACTTTTCGCAGCTTTTCTTTTTTGAGTATCAGGCCGACAAGAATGCAAAGAAGAATGTAATTTATTATCCGTGGAGGGATATTTTGCTTGGTCTGCGCCTTACAAATAAAAGTCGGATATTGCCTTTTGTCTCGTCGATGCAATATGAGTATCTGACCACGCGCGACCAAAGTGGAGCGCTTTATCACGACCCGAGCGACTATTTTAACGAGCAGATGGATGGTGCCGACAATTATTATAATCACGGAATTTATCCCGGATGGCATCATTGGGGGATGGGCATCGGCAATCCTCTTATAATTTCTCCTGTGTATAATGCCAACGGCGACCTTCAGTTTCGCTGCAACCGCATTATTGCGCACAATGCGGGAGTGAACGGTACGTTTGAGCAGTGGTTTCCGCTTGCCTATCGTTTGCAATATACTTATAGCGAGCATTGGGGCAGTTACAGCCACCCGTTCAACAAAAAAAAATATAGTACGTCGTTGCTTGCCGAGTTTGTTTATGCTTTGCCCAAAAGGCATTGGGCCGGAACATTTGCATTAGCTTATGACCAAAGCGATTATATTGGCAACAGTTTCGGGCTGATGTTTACTGTCTCTTACACGGGTGGCTTGAATGGTTTAATAAAAAGATGATGAAAAAAGTATTCGCAACATTGATTTTTGCTGTAATGTTGGCGGCTTGCGACATTGACAAGGTGTATATCAATGGCAACCTTGATGGTATGTGGCAGCTTGGGGCAGTTGACAGCCTTGGGCAGCCGCTGTGTAATCCCACGGGGGTTTATTATTCGTTTCAACGGCATATGGCACAGGTGAGCAAACATTATGACGAGGAAATTCCGTTGCGTTTCCTCGCAAATCTCAATTACAAGGGCAGTGTGCTGACCATAAGCGGGATGCGCCGCTATCTTGAGGAGGAGAAGCGCCCCACTATCGACGAACTTCGTTTGTTGTGTCTGCCATCGGATAGCGTAACGTTTAATATTCTTACACTGAGCGACGAGAGGCTTATTATGTCGTGTGGCGACTATACTTATTCGTTGCGCAAGTGGTGATTTATAGGGGGCGAGTTTTTGTGTATTATCTTCCCCATCTACAAAAGGCGCAGATATAATCCTTTACTCTGTTGTTCAATTGAATATAGAAATTTTCCGACCTCGGATGGACGGGCTGCATCCAGAATCTCGGTCAGTGTACCCAAGAATCCGTCGAGTGTCTCATCGTTCGAGATTAGGAGTGCATCGGCCCACAGCATAGCCTCTCGCTCGCCGTCGAAAGGGAAAAACGAGTGAACCCTCCCCTGCTTCACTGTTACCGTGTGAAGCCCGAGAGGGTTATTCCTTGATATGTATAGTCTGTGAGTTGCGTAATACATCTTACTGTGCATCCTCGTCAACCTCGGGGTGTATGCGCAATACTTTGAATTTATCTATAAGCATTTTGGCACGTACCTGCGGTTTATTATCGTTGTAATATATGTAGCCTCGCACGGCTTTTATACGCTTGTCGTAGTTGCGTGCTACTGCTATGGCATATTGTCCTTGAGTTTCTATGGTGCGTCCCGTACTATTGTATGTGCTATCTTCATATTCCACTACCATTGCAGCGTGAGCCGACTGTTTGAGCTCATCTTTTTCGGGTGCAATGAAATGAATATTCATCTGCATTACCAGACTATCGCCTTTGTGGAAAGTGGAGTCGGTTGCATAGGAGTAGGAGATACGGTTCATAAGCGGTGTTGCCGATAGCAGATTTAATTGCTGTCCCTGCCACAGATTTACAATATCGCCTTCAAGTCCCACTGTATCCGATTGTGCAACGGCTCTATTCTGCGCCACGACACCGGGTGTCTGCTCGACCTCGGCGGTGAGCCTATCCTCAAGTGAGGTGTATATGTCGTACAGATGTTTTGGATTGCGCGTGTACCAAACCATTGAGGAGTCGAATTCCTCTTTTGTTACTCCGTGCTTGTCAAAGACATATTCGGCATATAGTTTACGCTTATACTCGTCGCCTGCAACATCTGTGCTCATTGTTTGTGCCAGATGATAGTCGTACAGCAGCGCCTCCATCTTGTCGGGTTGTATAATATCGTCGGGATATTTTACCTCGCAAGCTGCAAGCATAAATATCAGCAGCGGCAGAATGTATCTTACTCCTTTTGTACTCATTTTTGGAACGGATAACTCACGTACTTATTATAGAATAGTGCAACCATTATAACGCTGCAACTTATACAAGCATCGGCAAAATTAAATATAGGGCTGAAGAATATATCACCGCCAATCCAAGGCATCCACTCGGGCCATCTGAAAAGTGGAAAATAGAACATATCCACGACTTTTCCGTGTAGGAAAGTGCCGTAGCCCTCGCCCCAAGGCACAAGTGAAGCTACACGCCCCACACTGTCTGTGAAAATTTCGCCGTAAAAAAGACAATCTATTATATTTCCGGCTGCACCCGCAAGAATAAGTGCTACACACACAATGTAACCCGTTGCAAATATCTCCTTGCGTATTATTTTATGCAAATAATAGACAAGGAATGATACCGCAACAATACGGAACAGGGTCAGCAGTAATTTACTGCCAAACTCCATTCCGAATGCCATTCCCGGATTTTCGGTAAAATATATGTAGAACCAATCGCCGCACACTGCAAAACTCTCGTGCAGATACATTGACAATTTTACTGCAACCTTTATTATTTGATCTATCAGAATTGCAGTAAGTACCACAATCCACACAAGGCGTGTGCGGTTGATGATTGATTTTTCCTGAATTTCTCCCATTAACCGCGATTATTCTTAGCCTCGATGCTGAGCGTAGCGTGTGGCACAGCCATAAGACGCTCTTTTGAAATAAGTTTGCCTGTTTCGCGGCATATACCATAGGTCTTGTTCTCAATGCGTATGAGTGCAGCCTGTAATCCTTGAATAAACTTTGCCTGACGCTGCGCCAAACGCATCTGCTCCTCAAGTGCAGCCGCAAAACTTCCATCTTCGAGACCTTTGTATGTGGGTGAGGTGTCGGCAACATCATTGCCATCCTCGCCACGCAGACCACGCATTATCTTATCATAATCGCGCTGTGCAAGTTCGAGTTTCTGCAAAATCACTGTGCGAAATTCTTCTAACTCTTCATCGGAATAACGAACTTTTTCAGACATAATTCTACTAATATTAAAAGGTTAGTTTATTTGGTTAAAGTTTTTTATTGTTTCTTTGTTATTGATATGCGCAGTACAATGCCATCAAGGTCAACCTCTTCGCCACCATCGACGGTGTCAAGAATCTCGATGCTGTCGGCAAGAACCTGATTGGCGATGTGCTCACCAAAGGTCTTCACAGCCTCGTCGGTCTGTTGGTTCTTTGATATTGCAACTGTGATGCGGTCGGTAATCTCAAGGCCTCCATCTTTACGCATTGCCTGTATGCGCTTGATTATCTCGCGGGCAATACCCTCGCGACGAAGCTCTTCGGTAACCTCTACGTCGAGCGCTACGGTCAGTGCTCCTTCGTTGGCTACTGTCCAGCCGGGAACGTCCTCGCTGTAAATCTCGACATCGGCAAGCTCTATTGTGGCATTCTGTCCCTCGACAAGCAGTGTGATTGTGCCCTCTGCCTCTAATTGTGCAATCTGCTCTTGCGACATTTCTGTTACTGCAACATTTACACTTTTCATCAGCTTACCGAATTTCTTTCCGAGTGTGCGGAAGTTGCATTTTATCTTTTTAACAAGAATTCCTGCTCCATCCACAAATACGAGCTCTTTTACGTTGACCTCGCCTAATATCAGCTGTTTAACGGCCTCTATGCGGCTTTTCATTACCTCGTCAGTGGTGGGAATTGCTATTTTTTGCAGTGGCTGGCGCACTATAATCTGCTCTTTTTTACGCAGTGCGAGCACCATTGACGAAATTTGTTGTGCAAGCTGCATACGGTACTCAAGCTCGCTATCTACAAGAGTTTCGTTGCACTCGGGGTACTTTGCAAGATGTACCGATGAATGCTCGTCACGGCCTGTTACGCTTGTAAGGTCTTTGTACAGGCGCTCGGCATAGAAAGGTGCGATGGGTGCCATAAGGCGGGCAACTGTCTCAAGGCAGATGTACAGTGTCTGGTAGGCCGACAGTTTGTCGGTGCTCATCTCTGAACCCCAGAAACGTTTACGGCTCAGACGTACGAACCAGTTGCTTACATTATCGACTACAAAATCTTGTATCATTCGGCCGGCTTTTGTGGGCTCGTAGTCGCCGAGACAGCTGTTTACGTTCTTTACAAGTGAATTTAGAGCCGAGAGTATCCAACGGTCGAGCTCGGAGCGTTGCGAGGTGGGCACGTCGGGCTCGCTGTATGTGAATCCATCGACATTGGCATACATTGTAAAGAAACTGTATGTCTGATAGAGCTTGCCAAAGAATGAGCGTGTAACCTCTTTTACTCCCTCTTCGTTGAAACGCAGATTATCCCACGGTGCCGAGTTTGTTATCATATACCAACGCAGTGCGTCGCTGCCATATTTGTCGATTGTCTCAAAAGGATCGACGGCATTGCCCAGACGTTTCGACATTTTATCGCCGTTCTTGTCAAGAACAAGTCCGTTTGAAATTACGGTCTTGTAGGCAACGCTGTCGAATACCATTGTGGCTATTGCGTGTAGTGTGTAGAACCATCCGCGTGTCTGATCGACACCCTCGGCGATAAAGTCGGCAGGATACACTGTGCGGTTGTCGAGTATCTCTTTATTCTCAAAAGGATAGTGTATCTGTGCATAGGGCATTGCTCCCGAGTCGAACCAAACGTCGATAAGGTCGAGCTCGCGTTTCATAGGCTTGCCTGTCGATGATACAAGCACAATATAATCGACGTATGGACGGTGAAGGTCTATTTTGTCGTAGTTGGCCTTGCTGTAATCGCCGGGGACGAAGCCTTTCTCTTTGAATGGGTTGCTTGTCATTATGCCTGCCTCGACCGATTTTTCTATTTCGTCATATAGCTCGGCTATTGAACCTATGCATTTCTGCTCGCCATCCTCGCTTATCCATATTGGCAGCGGTGTACCCCAATAACGGCTGCGGCTTAGATTCCAATCGTTCAGGTTCTCAAGCCATTTGCCGAAACGGCCTGTTCCTGTCGATTCGGGCTTCCATTTTATTGTTGCGTTGAGCTCGCTCATACGCTCCTTCATCTGCGAGGCACGTACAAACCAGCTGTCGAGCGGATAGTATAACACGG
This sequence comes from uncultured Bacteroidaceae bacterium, assembly GCA_964470845.1. Classification (GTDB taxonomy): domain Bacteria; phylum Bacteroidota; class Bacteroidia; order Bacteroidales; family Bacteroidaceae; genus HGM04593. Next base: position 18,943 of record CAYYEL010000040.1, read on the forward strand.
GCTTGTCGGTGCGCCAACAGTGGGGATAGTTGTGTATGTGTTTTTCTATCTTGAATACTTTGTTCTGCTGTTTCAGAACCATACACAGCGCAATGTCGAGTGTCTCGGCCTTGGATGCTGCCTTTTCGTCGTAACGTCCTTCGACGGTATATTGTGGGTCATAGGCGTTCTTTACGTATGCACCTGCAAATTTAGAATATAGCTCGGTGTTTACACAGTCGGCCACGAATTGTTCGTCAAGCTCGTCGATGCACCAGAAGCGTCCTTGAAAATCGACCATCGGACGTGTCTCGCCTTTTTTGTTTACCATAAACAACGAGGGGATGCCGGCTGCCTTAGCTACAAATGCGTCATCTGCACCGAATGTGGGGGCAATGTGTACAATACCTGTACCATCCTCGGTTGTAACGTAGTCGCCGGGGATTACTCGGAAGGCATCGGCCGAGGCGTCGGTTATCTTGTCGCCCTCTTTTACAATGGGCTTAACCCACGGGAATAACTGCTCGTAGTGCATACCTACAAGCTCGGTGCCTTTGTATTCGCCTACAATCTTGTAGGGGATTATCTTATCGCCTTGCTTGTAGCTGTCGAGTGCGATGTTAGCACCCTCGGGATTAAAATGTGCCGATAAAAGAGCCTTGGCAAGTACTACTGTGATGGGCTCGCCTGTGTAGGCGTTGTATGTTTGTACTGCAACATAGTCAATTTTGGGACCGACGCATAGTGCGGTGTTCGAGGGGAGTGTCCAAGGGGTTGTTGTCCACGCTACAAAGTAAGGTGTACCCCACTCGTTCATCTCGGGCTTGGGGTCGGTCATACGGAATTGCGCCACTGCTGTGGTGTCTTTTACGTCGCGGTAACATCCGGGTTGATTGAGCTCGTGCGAACTTAATCCTGTTCCCGCTGCGGGAGAATAGGGCTGAATTGTGTATCCTTTATACAGCAACCCTTTGTTGTAAAGTTGCTTCAACAGCCACCAAAGTGTCTCAATGTAACTGTTCTCGTATGTGATATAAGGATTGTCAAGATCGACCCAATATCCCATTTGACGGGTAAGGTCTGTCCACTCTTTGGTATATTTCATTACCTCTTCGCGGCAGTTGCGATTGTAGTCGTCAACCGATATTTTTCGGCCAATATCCTCTTTTGTAATGTTCAGCTTCTTCTCTACTCCAAGCTCAACGGGCAGTCCGTGTGTGTCCCATCCTGCTTTACGCTTAACCTGAAAGCCTTTCATAGTTTTGAGCCGCCAGCATACACCCCTCATGCTCCGCGCCATCCCGTGGTGCGTTC
>CAYYEL010000041.1:0-20008 GCA_964470845.1 uncultured Bacteroidaceae bacterium
CTGCACTCGCTTTGAAAATATTAAAGTAAACTTTATATATTCTCGCTCGTTTGTTACTATCTTTGCCATAAATGACAATAATATATGTCGTAAAGATAGAGAAAATAATTTATAAGATGGCAAAATATACATACGAATCAATACTTTCTGAGCTAAAGGCCGGTGTTTATCATCCTGTCTATTATCTTATGGGCGAGGAGAGTTATTATACCGATTCAATTACCGACTACATAACAAATAACATACTAACCGATATTGAGCAAGAATTTAATCTGACAGTATTCTATGGTATGGACGCTGATATTGAAACTGTTATATCGGCAGCTCGACGCTATCCGATGATGGCCGAGCATCAGGTTGTGGTCGTCAAGGAAGCTCAGATGATTAAAAATATGGATGCGCTTATAAACTATTTGCATATGCCGCAGCCATCTACAATATTGGTGTTTGCCCACAAGAACGGCTCGCTTGACAGACGTAAAAAAGTGGCAACCGAGCTCGAAAGAACTGCCGTAGTGCTCGATTCTAAAAAGTTACGCGAGGATAGGCTGCCGGCATTTATCAGTGGTTATGTGCGTGAAAAAGGGCTGACTATCGACTCGAAAGCAACAATGATGCTTGCCGAATCGGTTGGCGTTGAACTTAGTCGTATGGCTGGCGAGATTGATAAACTCTCAATTGCAATGCACGCAGGCCTGAAACATATTACTCCCGAGCTTGTCGAAGAGAATATAGGCATTAGTAAAGAGTTTAACAATTTTGAGCTTCAGAATGCAATTGTAAACAAGGATGTTCTTAAGGCCAATCGCATAATAAATTATTTCGCGCAGAATCCAAAAAAGAATCCCATACAGATGACACTCGCGTTGCTGTTCAGTTTCTTTTCTAATCTTATGATGGCCTACTATGCACCCGAGAGGAGTGAGAGAGGGATTGGTGAATTTCTTGGAGCAAGGTGGGGGGTAGGCGACTATGTTAAGGCGATGCAACATTACAGAGCGCTCCACGTGATGGAGATTCTGCATTATATTCGTCTGGCTGATGCACAATCGAAAGGTGCCGAGGGTGCGACTGTTCCCGATGGTGAAATTATGCGTGAGTTACTTTATAAAATTATGCATTGATTCAAAAGTGCTATAATTGATTGCAAAAAAAGCGGATGCTTGGGTTTAAAATCCTAAGCATCCGCTTTTTTTGCTGCTTTTTCTATTTCGGAAAATTTTTCAGCATTGTTTTTTGAGCGGTAATTTATTGTATTTTAAATATTTATGTCAAATAATAGGCTCTGAGATTTAAAAAAATACATCATTTGCCATAATGTGCCAAAAATTTCTATTTTATTCGATTCTTGAGCGGTTGACGCCTCATTTTTACCCGCCTTGTCGTAGTAAAATTGTAAATACGTAGGCAATATGCAAATTTACAAATGTAATACATTTGTAAATTTGCATATTGCTGTCGGTTCGTTCTGAGTAATATTTATTGCATATTGTTGATTAGGGCAGGGTGTGGCGTTGTTGCGTGTGTAAATAGTATTCTGTGTCTAATTGTAAATTGCAGTTGTTTTATTTTGTAAATGTTAAAAGTTGTAAATTTTGTACTCGACTGTTGTTTTATCGTATGCAAAAAATATTCAATGTTTAATATTTGTATGTAAGTTATTGAAAATAAGTGGTTTTATAATAACGTATTTAAGTTTTTGTTTAAATGGTTGTAAAGAAATTCTCTTGGGATTATACAAAAATGCTCTTTTGAGTGTTTTTATACTTTGTAATATGCTGAATACTATAAGATTAAAGTATTTGGTTAAATTAAATTATAACTATGTAATTGTGTCTTTGGCGATAGGGTAGTCGGTCTGTTCGGTTGTTCTGTTTATTGTTTGTTATTTTAATAATGTAAATTTGCATTTGTAATAGCTGTATGTTTGTTGTTTTATTAGTGGAAGTAATAATTTTGTAAAAAGGTGTTGTCTGTATAAATAATGTTTGTTATATTTGTGCTCGAATTGTCTTGTACATTTGTAAAGGACTGAAAATGTATAAAAAATGAATGAGCGCGAACGTATAGAATTTATAATGAATGGCTATGGTCTCACTTCCTCGCAATTTGCCGATAAGACAGGAATCCCGCGAGCATCGGTGTCGCATATATTAAGTGGTCGAAACAAGCCCAGTCTTGAAGTGCTGCAAAAGGTAGCATCGGTGTTCCCCGAGGTCGATTTACAATGGTTGATGCTTGGAGTGGGAAAAGAGCCTCGGTTGTTGCCGGCACAACACTCTGCTGCTGTTCAAGCGGTTCAGGAGGCGGTATTTGCCGAGGAGACACAGCTCTTTAGAGAATATGACGAGCAAATGCAGGCGATAATACAACCCGAGGCTGTACATCCCTCTATTGCGCAACCCGAAATAAGGCGTGAAGAGAGGTCGCAAAAGCCCATTGTAGCCGAAACTCTCCGTCCAAGGCACGAGGAGCAACAGCGTCAGCCTAAAATAGTGACAAAAAGTGCGCCACAACAGCGCCGTGTTGCAACAGCGCAGCGTACACTCGAGCAGGGCCGTCGCATAAAAGAGATTAGGGTTTTTTACAGCGACGGTACATTTGAAATTCTTTTCCCCGAAAAATAAGAAGCTGTTTTAGTTCGATAACAACCTTTTTTATATTTATGCGGTACAGTGTCTGAACAACAATGTCGGCACTGTATCGCCTCTTTTTATTATTTATAATCTGTCTAAAAGCAAAAAAAACAGTAAAATTATTATCGCTTGCCAAATTTGTGTTATATTAGCGCCTATAAATTTTGAAAATAACCCTATTCTATGAAAAAGATTCTTGTCGATTTGACAATAAAAGAGATGCACAAGTTGAATGCATCGTGTGTCCTGTTGGTGATGACCGATGATAAGCCTTTGCCCGGCTGTCGTCCCGGACAGTTTGCCGAGCTTCGTGTGGATGGAACGCCTACGGTGATGTTGCGCCGTCCGATTTCTATTCACAGTTTCGATGCTGCGAACAACGAGATTGGCTTTTTGGTGCAGGTTGTGGGCGATGGAACACGCTGGCTCGCATCGCTCAAAGAGGGCGATAAAGTGAATGTGCTACTTCCTTTGGGCAATGGCTTTACGCTGCCTGCGGACAAAGCCACTCGTTTGTTGCTTGTTGGTGGAGGTGTGGGTTCGGCGCCGTTATATGGTCTTGCACAGGAGCTTAAACGTCTGGGAAATGATTTTGTGATACTTATCGGTGCGCGTTCGGCCAAAGACCTTTACCGTTGTGCCGAGTTTCAGGCGCTTGGCCGTGTGGAATACACAACCGAGGATGGTTCTCTTGGCGAGAAAGGCTTTGTAACCAACCACTCTGTACTCGGCGAAAAGTTTGATTATATCTGCACCTGCGGGCCCAAGCCTATGATGATGGCTGTGGCAAAATATGCCCGAGAAAAGGGAATAGCCTGTGAGGCGTCGCTCGAAAATAAGATGGCGTGCGGCCTTGGTGCCTGTCTCTGTTGTGTCGAGGATACTACAAGCGGGCATAAGTGTGTGTGTACTGATGGTCCTGTATTTTCAATAGATGAACTAAAATGGTAAAAACGGATGTAAAAATAGGTGGGTTGAATTTGAAAAACCCCGTTATGACAGCTTCGGGAACATTTGGATACGGTCTTGAATTTGCCGATTTTGTCGATTTGAATAAATTAGGTGGGTTTATAGTGAAAGGTACAACCCTGAATGCTCGTGAAGGCAATCCTTATCCCCGCAGTGCCGAGACCCCGCTTGGTATGCTTAATGCAGTGGGGCTTCAAAATAAGGGAGTTGATTATTTTGCAAAGAATATTTATCCCTTGCTTAAAGATTATGATACAAATGTACTTGTGAATGTATCGGGAGCTTGTATCGAGGATTATGTGGCTTGTGCCGAGAAGGTTGCCGAGCTTGATAAGATTCCCGGTATTGAACTGAATATCTCCTGTCCTAATGTCAAGCAAGGAGGAATGGCTTTCGGAGTACAAGCACAGTCGGCGGCCGAGGTTGTTGCGGCTGTTCGCAAGGCTTATCCTAAGACTTTGATTGTCAAATTATCGCCCAATGTTACAGATGTAACAGAGATTGCGCGTGCGGTAGAGGCTGCCGGTGCCGATAGTGTGTCGTTAATAAATACCCTTCTTGGAATGGCGATAGATGCAGAGAAGCGTCGTCCGCTATTATCGACCATTACTGGTGGAATGAGTGGGCCCGCTGTAAAGCCCATAGCTCTTAGGATGGTGTGGCAGGTTGCTAAGGCTGTTAAAATTCCCGTGGTTGGCATTGGCGGAATTACCACCGGAAAGGATGCTGTCGAGTTTCTGTTGGCCGGTGCAACGGCAATTGAGGTGGGAACAGCCAATTTTATGAACCCGGCAGTTACCGGCGAAATTGTCGATTATATAGAGGATTATCTTGTGCGACATAAAATGAGCTCTGTTGACGAGTTGATAGGTGCGCTTGAGGTATAAGCCTCTGTTTTTTCAACAATATAAAAAGGTTTACTCTGACAAGAGTAAACCTTTTTATATTGTCTGATATATTTGTAAATTATTTGGCTTATACCATTGTTTACAAATGTTTAGTGTAAAATAATTTCATTATTTCAGAAGGTCGGGGCGCAGGAGTTTTGTACGTTCTAATGATTGTTCAAATTCCCATTGGCGTATCTTTGCCTCGTGGCCCGAGAGGAGAATTTCGGGTACTTTCCATCCTTTATACTCGGCCGGACGTGTATATACCGGAGCAGCAAGCAAATTATCTTGAAAAGAGTCGGAAAGAGCCGATGTTTCATCGGAAATTACACCCGGAATAAGGCGAATGATAGCGTCGCATATTACTGATACAGCTAATTCGCCACCTGTTAATACATAGTCGCCAATGCTTATTTCTTTGGTAATCAAGTGTTCGCGTATTCTGTGGTCGATTCCCTTATAATGGCCGCACAAAAATATGAGATTTTGAGCCATTGAGAGGCTGTTTGCCATTGGTTGGTTAAAAACCTCGCCATCGGGCGAGGTATAAATGACCTCGTCGTAGTCTCTTTTGGCTTTTAAGGCCGATATACAGTTGTCAATAGGCTCTATTTTCATAACAAGGCCTGCGCAGCCTCCAAAGGGATAATCGTCGGTACGTCGGTGCTTGTCATTTGTATAATCTCGTAAATTATGTAAATGAATTTCGGTGTATCCGTGTCGTTGTGAGCGCCCTAAAATAGAGGTGTTGAAAAAACTCTCCATCATCTCGGGAAAGGTGGTAATAATATCTACTCGCATAGTATAATTTAATTTTGTAAATTGCAAATTTGGCTATTCAACTATTATGTTTTATTTTTCTTGTCTGCGAAGATAGGACTTTTATTTTGAACCGCATCAATTAAGAGCCAATAAAAAAGTTTATAATTGCAATATCGCAGATTGCTCGTGGTGGAAATACTTGAATTGGTGTGAAAATTTCGGCGCATTAAGAAACCTCGTTATTTCGCTTTTATGCGCGGTTTTAAGGCTATCTGCCGACAGAGAGCGTTTTATGGGGCAATAAAGCGATTTTTCAGAAGTTTAATGGTAATAAATCTTAAAAAGTTTGTCGGAATCGGCGTTTTTATGTAATTTTACAATGTTTTAGAGGAAAAACACATTGTAATTTAATAATATAAAAGTAATAAAGTTAAATGATTGACAACGACAGAATTATAAAAGTCAATGTTGAGGAGGAGATGAGTACAGCCTACATCAACTACTCAATGTCGGTTATTGTACAGCGTGCATTGCCCGATGTGCGCGATGGATTGAAGCCTGTACAGCGTCGTATTTTGTACGGAATGAGGGAATTGGGCAATACATCTGATAAACCTCATAAGAAATCGGCACGTACAGTGGGTGATGTGCTTGGTAAGTATCACCCTCACGGCGATTCATCAGTATATGGTGCGCTTACACGTATGGCTCAGGATTGGATTATGCGTTATCCGCTGATAGATGGACAGGGAAACTTTGGTTCTATTGACGGTGATGCTCCTGCTGCGATGCGTTACACCGAGGCGCGTTTGAAGAAGATTGGCGAGGAGATGGCCGAGGATTTGGAAAAAGAGACTGTAGATTTTGTACCCAATTATAACGACGAGTTTGTCGAGCCTACCGTGCTTCCTACACGTATTCCCAACCTATTGGTAAACGGATCATCGGGAATTGCCGTGGGAATGGCCACAAATATTGCACCACATAATTTGGGTGAGGTGCTCGATGCAAGCATTGCCTACATCGACAATCCCGATATTGATACTGACGGGCTTATGCAGTATGTCAAAGCTCCCGATTTTCCAACAGGATGTGATATTTTTGGTCTTTCGGGCGTGCGTGAGGCATACGAGACAGGGCGTGGACGAGTTATTATGCGTGCCGTTGCCGAAATTGAAGAGGCTGCTGCGCACGAGAAGATAATAGTTACCGCAATTCCATATAATGTAAATAAGGAAGAGCTCATAAAGGATATTGCCTCAATGGTAAACGAAAAGAAAATAGAGGGAATATCGAATATCAACGACGAGTCGGACCAGTCGGGTATGCGCATTGTGATAGATGTTAAGCGCGATGCAAATGCAAACGTCATCTTGAACAAACTATACAAGATGAGTGCACTTCAGACATCATTCAGTGTTAACTGTATTGCATTGGTAAACAAAAGTCCGCGTTTGCTGTCGCTCAAAGACTGCATTGCCAATTTTGTCGAGCATCGCCACGAGGTTGTGATACGCCGTACAAAGTACGACCTGCGTAAGGCACAAGAGCGTGCACACATAATCGAAGGTCTTATAATTGCATCGGACAATATTGACGAGGTTGTACGCTTGATAAAAGCATCAAAATCGCCCTCCGAGGCTAAGAATGCGCTAATCGAGCGCTTTGAACTTAGTGAGGTTCAGGCCAATGCCATTGTCGAGATGCGTTTGGGACAGCTCACAGGTATCAACCAAGATAAACTGCACGCCGAGTACGACGAGCTTCAGAGAAAAATTGCATACTACAACGAGATACTCTCGAACGACGAGTTGTGCAAGAAAGTAATGAAAGACGAGCTTGCCGAGGTTAAAGAGAAATATGGCGACGAGCGTAAGTGCCGTATCGATTACAGTGCATCCGTGGGCTTTAATCCCGAGGACTTCTATGCCGACGACGAGATGGTGATTACAATCTCGCATTTAGGCTACATAAAGCGCACACCCCTCACCGAGTATCGTAGTCAGCTGCGTGGCGGCGTAGGCTCAAAGGGCAGCGACACACGCGACAGCGACTTTATAGAGTACATCTACACAGCTACAATGCACAATACAATGCTGTTCTTTACCCAGCGTGGCAAATGCTATTGGCTAAAGGTCTATGAAATACCCGAGGGTAACAAAAATTCAAAAGGTCGTGCAATACAGAACCTCTTGAACATCGAGTCGGACGATGCAGTAAACGCCTTTGTACGCGTAAAGACACTCGCCGACAAGAATTTCATCGAGAGCCACAATCTGATATTCTGTACCAAGCAAGGTGTAATCAAAAAGACCTCTCTTGAGCAGTACTCTCGTCCACGTGCAAACGGAATAATAGCTATCAGCATACGTGAGGACGACCGTGTAATATCGGTAGCACTTACAGATGGTAACAGCGACATAATCCTTGCCAACCGCAACGGTCGGGCAGTGCGCTTCAGCGAGCAGACAGTACGTCCAATGGGTCGCACCGCAACAGGCGTTAAGGGAATGACACTCGACGAGAACGACGAAATAGTTGGAATGGTAGTATTGCCGCAAGACGCCGACGACCACACATTGCTTGTGCTCTCGGAGCAGGGTTACGGAAAACGCTCGCTAAGCAGCGACTATCCCACAGTGGGTCGTGGTTGCAAGGGAGTAAAAACCCTCCAAGTAACCGAAAAGACCGGTCTTTTGGTAGCAATGTTAGACGCAAGCAACGACAACGACCTAATGATAATAAATAAATCGGGAATAACCATTCGCACAGCAGTCGAGTCAATCCCCGTACAAGGTCGTGCAACACAAGGTGTTCGCGTAATAAACCTAACCAAAAAGAACGACTGTATAGGTTCGGTGTGCAAGGTAACCCACGAAGAGGAGCAAGAGGCCGCAGAAGCAATAGAGAGCAATGTAGCCACAGATACTCCTGTTGTCGAGAACGAGAATAATACCAACGAATAATAACGATTGACTAATAATTTAAAACTAAAGATTATGATGAAGAAATTATTGTTATCAGTAACTTTGATGCTCGTAGCCGCCATATCATTTGGTCAGGGCTTATCAAAGGAAGAATTAAAGAACCAAAAGAGACAGAAAAAGGCACTTATGGGACTTATTGCCGATGCCGAGAAAGCAATTGTCAATGACCCCGTAGCTGCAATCAACGCACTTAAACCTGCGCTTGAGGGCGACCAAAGAGCGCTTGTAGCCAACGAACCCTACTTGTGGTATGTGCTTGCAAATGCCAAGCTCGCCATTGTAAACCAAGAGAATTTGAAAAACTCCGAGGGTAAGGACTGCGATAAAAACAAACTCTATCGTTACAGCTACGACATTTTTGAGCATCTGACATTGTGCGACAAACTCGACAATCAACCCGATGAAAAAGGCAAGGTAAAGCCCCAATACAGCGAGCAAATAAAGAAAATTCTCTACGAGACTCGCAACCAACTCTTTAATGGAGGTGCCCACTTCTACAACGAGGAAGATTTTACGATGGCGTTCAATATGTTCGACACATTCATAACATCGGCTCAAATGCCCCGCCTCGTAGAGTTTGAACTTGACAAAAACCCCAGTCTCACCGAGATTAACAGAATGGCAGCTTACTATGCATCACTTTCAGGAATGCGTCTTGAAAAGTACGACCTTGTGCTCAAGCACATCGACCTTGCTGTACAAGATTCTGCAAATGCCGAGTCGGCATACGAGTTTAAGTCGCAAGCACAGGTAAGCCTTGGCGATACAGTAGCTTGGCTTGCAACCCTCAAAGAGTGTGCATCACGATTCCCTGAGAATGCCTATTTCTATCAGTCGCTCATCCAATACTACGACAGCAAAGGTCAGCAGGACGAGCTTATGAAATTTGCAGATGAGATGATTGCACGTGAGCCCTCGAACGCCCTCTTTACATACGTTAAGGGTTATATCCTGCAACAGAATGAGAAACAGGAAGAGGCTATTGAATGGTACAGAAAAGCGATTGAAATTGACCCCAACTACGAGAGCGCTCTCGGAAACCTTGGGCTTTGCTATCTTCAGTTGGCTCAAAAGTACAACAACACCGAGGCATCGACAAACATCAAGGACAAGGCTAAGATGAAGAAAGATAAAGAGGTTCTTGACGCATATTATCGCGAGGCACTTCCTCTTTACGAGAGACTGCGCGAGATTGCTCCCCAAAAGCAGAATCTTTGGATAAACGGTCTTTCGCAATGCTATTACAGCCTGAATATGGATGATAAACTTGCCGAGATTGAGAAACTTATACCTCAAGATTAAGCAAAGTTGCATCATACAATCTAAAAACATTCGCCACCTTATTATAAGGGTGGCGAATGTTTTTTTATAGCCAATCATATATAATACTGCTACATAAAAATCGGTTCTATAAATTATGTGATTTATAGAACCGATTTTAAACTATTATCAAAAGTCAATCAACCTACACGTCCCGGGTACTGTTCAAGCGCCTTACCCAAAATGAACACAGCACGTTTAAGGTCGGCCTTATCAAGAGCGTATGCAATGCGTACCTCATTCTTGCCGTAACCCTCTTCGGAGTAAAAACCCGAAGCAGGAGCCATCATAATAGTCTCGCCCTCGTAGTTAAATTCAGCCAAACACCATTCGCAGAATTTATCGCTATCGTCAATGGGCAGTCGTGCCACAGTGTAGAACGCACCCATAGGAATAGGGGAGTAAACTCCCGGCAATTTATTAAGCTCGTCAATGAGGCAATTGCGACGCTCGATATACTTTTCGTACGTATTTATAGCGTATGAGCGTGGCGCATCCAATGATGCCTCGGCAGCAATCTGTCCTAAAAGAGGAGGGCTCAGACGAGCTTGGCAGAATTTCATAACTGCGTTTCTTAGCGTCTTATTTTTAGTGATTAGTGCGCCTATTCTAATTCCACACTCCGAGTATCTCTTTGATACAGAATCTATTAGAACAACATTCTCTTCGATTCCCTCAAGATGGCAGGCCGAGATGTAGGGCGAGCCTGTATATATGAACTCGCGATAAACCTCGTCCGAGAAAAGGAAAAGGTCGTGCTTTTTGACAAGGTCGCGTATGCGGTTCATCTCTTTACGAGTATATAAATATCCTGTCGGATTATTGGGATTGCATATTAGGATTCCGCGTGTGCGCTCGTTAATAAGCTCTTCAAACCGTTCCATTGGAGGCAGTGCAAAGGATTCTTCAATTGTCGAACGTATGGGGCGTATGATAGCACCTGCCGAAATAGCAAAAGCCATATAGTTGGCATATGCAGGCTCGGGGACAATAATCTCGTCGCCGGGATTGAGGCACGACATAAATGCAAAGAGCACAGCCTCGGAACCGCCTGTTGTTACTATAATATCATCGGCTTTTAATTTAATCTGGTATTGGTCGTAATATCCCACAAGTTTCTCCCTTAACGAGAGAAAGCCGTCGCTCGGCGAGTATTCCAAAATTTTACGGTCGATGTTTCTAATGGCATCAAGAGCAATGGCAGGCGACTCAAGGTCGGGCTGTCCGATGTTTAAATGATATACGTGTATGCCGCGAGCTTTTGCCTCATTGGCAAATGGTGCCAATTTTCTGATTGGCGACGAGGGCATCAATATTGCACGTTCTGATAAGTTAGGCATATTGTTTTTTTATGTATCGGTTTATTATTTTTAAGTTGTATAACAACTTATCTTGTTTATTTTGCAAATTTATTAAAATTATTCGTTTCTAATGATATTATGTAATATTTAATTTTAATTTAAAGTGAATTTTGTCTCATAATATAATTTATTATGAGACTATTTGTAAATTAGGCGTATGCTTTCTGAGAGACTTTTGAATGATAATGAATATTATGTTTAATTGGATTTGAGAAAAATTATACTTTCTGCACCATCGGTGAGAAATTTTGAATTTTGGAGCTTATATGGTCGGTGCTGTTACCTGATTATTTAGAAAAAAAGATTTATTCTTGCAGTTAAATAATTAGTATGTGTTCTTTTAATGACAACTTAAAAAAAGAGACTCTTTTGTAACCTGTACAAATTATAAAATTTTGTTTAGCTGCTTTGTAATCTGTGTATCTCTTGAATAGTAATTCTCACGGAATTTTGAAGCAATTTTTATATTCGTCTTATTTACAATAGTTTAAGCTCGTTTACGGCAATAAGATAATTTTTTAAATTACCACTTTTTATAATCTTCTTGTATGGTTTGCGTCCTAAAAGTGTTTCGCTGTATTCCCAAAAGGTGCGCATTTTATTTAACATCTGTGTGTCGCCTTTTAAAATTTTTGCATACTCGGCCATAAGTGCATCGTGCATTTTTAACATAAGTTCGATACGTTTATTATTATTCCACACTGTGTTGTTGTGATATTCCACAGCCAGCGATGGAATACCAAGCAACCCTCGGCCAATCATTATTCCCTTTAATTGTGGAAAGTTTTCTTCGGTGCGTTTAATATCATCGAGTGTCAGAATATTGCCGTTATAAATTATCGGGTTGTCCGAGATTTTGTATGCTATTTTGAATCGTTCGATGTCAATATTGCCTTTGTATTGTTGTATTCCTGTTCGTGGGTGCAATGTAATGTGTTGTAAATTAACGGTGTTCAGTAGTTTTATTACCTCTTTATATTCATCGTTGTTTTCCCAGCCTAAGCGCATTTTTATCGAGAATTGAATGTTTTTTCGTGCTTTAATTGCTTCGATAATTTCGCCGACTGTTGCTGTGTCAGATAATATGCCTGAGCCTCGTCCGTGTCGTGCTTGAAGAGGAAAGGGACAACCCATATTAAGGTCTATCTCGTTGTAGCCCAACGCTTCTACCCTATCGACAAGGTATTCAAACTCTTTGCGGTTGCTGAAGATAATTTGTGGTACAACGGGAACATTTTTGTTATTTTCGGGGGTAATGTCGCGCAAATCCTTTGAGCGTATGCTTCCAATCTCGACACGGACAAAAGGTGTATAGTAGTTTTTTACTGCGCCGGCGAGTTTATGGTGTATGCGGCGATAGACGTCATCGGTGTACCCTTGTAACGGGGCAAAAAATATTGGTAACATTTTGTTTATGTTGTGAAATAATATGTAATATTACTACAAAACTACAACATTTTTATTCTTTAATGCAAATATGTCGTTTTTTTTCTATAAGTTTACAATTCAAATTATCAATAGTGTTATTTTAAAACCTTAAAAATGAAACGTATATCTTTAATCTTTTTGGCAGTACTTGTGATGGCTTGTGGTGGTGCAAGCAAGCAGACAAATGAAGCACAAAATGAAGCACAGCAACAGCAGGCGGCACAAACGGTTCAGCAGCAGGATTCTGTTGTTGTTTATGAGCACGATTATCTTGTAAAGGTGGGCGACGTTGCTCCCGATTTTACTCTTTGTTACACTGATGGTAAGGAATTTACTCTCTCGAAGATGCGTGGCAAGGTGGTTATGTTGCAATTTACTGCAAGTTGGTGTGGAATATGTCGTGAAGAGATGCCTCATATTGAGAGTGAAATATGGCAACGTCATAAGGATAACCCCGATTTTATCCTTGTCGGTGTCGATCGTGAGGAGAGTAAGGAGGTTGTAGAGGCTTACACAGCAAAGTTGGGTACTACCTATCCTATGCTGCTCGATGATAAAGGCGATGTTTTTGCGAGCTATGCTGTGCGTAAGTCGGGAATTACTCGTAATGTGCTCATCGACCGCGACGGACGTATTGTGATGCTTACACGACGTTACGTCGAGCCCGAGTTTAAACAGTTGGTTGCTGCAATTGACAGCCTATTGGCTAAGTAGTTATTTATGTTTATGTATAATAATAGCGACTATCATTTGGATAGTCGCTATTATTTTGCTGTGCAGCTTGCTTACTCGGCGCTTTTGCGACGCATACTGCGACGTTTGGGTGCGGGTGCCTCGGGCTGATCTTGTTTGATACCTGCAAGCTCGGGGTCAATCATAATGCGTCCGCAGTTCTCGCATACGATGATTTTTTTACGCATACGAATGTCCATCTGACGCTGTGGGGGTATTTTGCTGAAGCAGCCTGCGCAAGCATCGCGCTCGACATATACTATTCCAAGGCCGTTGCGCGAGTTTTTGCGGATGCGCTTGAACGAGGTCAGCAGACGCGACTCGATGTTGAGCTCAAGGTTACGAGCTTGCTCGCGCAGTTTTTCTTCTTCGGCTTTGGTCTCGGTTACAATCTCGTCGAGCTCGGAGCGTTTCAGCTCAAGGTCTTTTTGGCGCTCGTCGAGTTGTGTCTTTGCACGCTCAAGCTCGTCGCTTTTCTGGCGCTCGTCGCGACGGGCGTCGTTTATTTTTTTCTCGTCGTGTTCTATTACTAATTTGTTGTACTCTATCTCTTTGTTCAGTAGGTCGAATTCGCGATTGTTGCGTACGTTGTTTTGATCCTCGGTATATTTCTCGATGTTGCGCTGTGCCTGCTCCATCTCCTCTTTATTGCTGAGGATATTTTCGCGTATGCTCTTTATATCGTTGCTAATGTTCTCGATACGTGTTCCCAAACCTACTATTTCGTCCTCAAGGTCTTTTACTTCGAGAGGAAGCTCGCCACGGAGAATCTTTATTTTGTCAATCTCGGTGAGGATTGTTTGTAGTTGATACAAACTCTTTAGTTTCTCTTCTACTGTAAATTCAGCAGGGTCTTTCTTTGCCATTTTTTATTTATTTAGGGTTAATATTTATAAGCATTTTATTGGGTTTGTACACACTGTGGTTGTGTGTATGGGCACATTGGGGAAATTCTCGCTCACTATTTTGTGTAGAATCTCTGTTGTATATTGTTCACTTTCGTAGTGCCCTATTATTGCGTATATCATTTTATCGGTGTTGTCGAATAGCTCGTGGTAGCGTGCTTCACCGGTCAGATAGAGGTCGGCGCCTGCTGCAAGTGCTGCACTTGCGAATGATGCTCCTGCTCCACCGCATAATGCGACTTTTTTTATTTTTTTTCCTCTTACGGGGGTGTGTTTTACGCATCCGGCGGCAAAGGTTTCTTTTATTTTTAATAGAAATTCTTTTTCGTCGCATTCTGTCTCAAGCTCGCCTATTATCCCCGAACCTGCTGTGTTCCAATTGTTTAGTATTGGGTAAAGGTCGTATGCCGGCTCCTCGTAGGGGTGTGCGTCAAGCAGGCTGCGCACTACTCTGCTTTTTATGTATGATGGCAGGATTGTCTCTATGCGTACCTCGGGTTCACTGTGTATCTCGCCTACTTTACCGCAAAATGGGTTGCATCCTTCGCTGGCTCTGAATGTTCCTTGTCCCTCGGTGTTGTAGCTGCAACAGTCGTAGTTGCCTATTGCTCCGCAACCGGCGTCAAATAGTGCCTTACGCACCCTGTCGGCCTGAGTTGTGGGAACGTATGTTACTAATTTAAGCAATGAGTTTTCTTTTGGAACAAGGGTGTGTATGTTGTTGAGCTCTAATTTGGAGGCTATGTGATGGTTTACTCCGCCGAATGCATTGTCGAGGTTGGTGTGGGCCGAGTATATGGCAATGCCTTTGCTCAGTGCTTTTATAACGCATCGCTCGACGTTGTTTGCTCCTGTGATTCTCTTTAGTGGACGGAAAAGTAGCGGGTGATGTGATATAATAAGATTATATCCCAACGCAACAGCCTCGTCTATAACCTCTTCTGTTACGTCCAGACACAATAAAACCCCTGTAATTTCCGCATCTGTTAATCCTATTTGCAGTCCGGCATTATCGTATCCATCTTGCAACGGCAGAGGCGCGAACTTTTCAAGGGCGGTCGCTATCTCTTTAAGTTTAGTAGCCAAATTCGCTTATTTTTTGCAAAAGTACTATTTTTTTTCGATTCGGCAAAATTTAAGAAAATGTTTAATCTGAATTTATATACTATTTTGCTTATTTTGTTTTGCTGATTCCGGTAACTGCGTTTGGGGGGGGCTTTATATGTCTCTTTTTCGGCTTTTATTGTGTGTTTTTTTTGACGTCTGATTGTCTATAAATAAGAGCAGGAGTATATCATTTGAATATGCTCCTGCTCTTATTTGTATTTTAAAGGGTGTTACTGATTGTTTTTATATGGTTTTTGCTCCCATAAAAAGCGGCAATATCATAAATGAGAGAAAAACCAGTATCAGTACGATTATGGCAATGCGTGTAACTATTTTTCGATAGCTCTTTTGTGTTGCTTTGCGTTTTTTCGCATTGCTTTTCGTGATAACTTTTTTTGTCATTTTATTTCTCTTTAAGGTCGAGTGCAATATTAAGTTCGTCGAGTTGCGAGGGTTCGAGTGCGGCAGGTGCGTCAATCATTGTGTCGCGTCCCGAATTATTCTTGGGGAATGCAATGCAATCGCGGATGCTGTCGAGGCCTGCAAAGAGGCTCACCCAACGGTCGAGACCATAGGCCAAACCACCGTGAGGAGGTGCACCGTATTTGAATGCGTCCAAAAGCCAGCCAAACTGCTGCTGTGCTCGCTCGGGGGTGAATCCGAGAAGCTCGAACATCTTATTCTGCAATGTGCTGTCGAATATACGGATTGAACCGCCACCAACCTCTACTCCATTGATTACCATATCATAGGCATTGGCACGTACTGCGCCCATATCGGTGTCTAAGAGAGGAATATCCTCGGGCTTGGGCGAGGTGAAAGGATGGTGCATTGCCATATAGCGTCCCTCTTCCTCGCTGTACTCGAACAGGGGAAAATCTACTACCCACAGGCACGAGAAATTGTTCTTGTCGCGCAGACCTAATTGGCCGGCAACCTCAAGGCGAAGCTCGCACAATTGTTTGCGTGTTTTCATTGTGTCGTCGCCACTGAGAATGAGTATTAGGTCGCCCGGCTCGGCTGCAAAGGCTGCTTTCATCTGTTGCAGCGCCTCTTGCGAGTAGAATTTATCGACGCTCGATTTTACGTTGCCGTCGGCCTCGATGCGTGCATATACCATTCCTTTGGCGCCAATTTGTGGGCGACGTACAAAGTCGGTGAGTGCATCGAGTTGCTTGCGTGTGTATGTGGCTGCTCCTTTGGCGCAGATGCCGCCAATGTATTCGGCGCTGTCAAAGACGGGGAATCCGTGTCCTTTCATAATGTCCATAAGCTCCACGAATTTCATCTCGAAGCGTGTGTCGGGCTTGTCGCTGCCGTAGTATTTCATTGCATCGTGCCAAGTGATGCGTGGGAAGGCTTCGGTGAGTTCTACTCCGCGAATGGTCTTGAACAGGTGCTTGGCCATTCCCTCGAAGAGTGAGATTACGTCCTCTTGCTCGACGAAACTCATCTCGCAGTCAATCTGTGTAAATTCGGGTTGACGGTCGGCTCTGAGGTCTTCGTCGCGGAAACATTTTACAATCTGAAAATAGCGGTCGAATCCCGAGACCATCAGCAACTGTTTAAATAGTTGGGGGCTCTGAGGCAGTGCATAGAATTGACCGGGGTTCATACGCGAGGGAACGACAAAGTCGCGGGCGCCCTCGGGGGTTGAGCCAATGAGCATAGGGGTCTCTACTTCAATAAATCCCATTGAATCGAGGTAGCGGCGCACTTCCATTGTCATCTTGTGGCGTAGCTCAAGATTGCTGCGAACACACTCGCGACGTAGGTCGAGGTAGCGGTATTTCATTCGTAGCTCGTCGCCACCGTCGGTGTTGTTTTCTATGGTAAAGGGAGGGGTGTCGGCGCTGTTGAGAATGTTCAGAGTGTTTACAATTATCTCAATATCGCCTGTTGCTATATTGGGATTCTTGCTCTGACGCTCGCGCACCACTCCACTGGCTTGAATTACATATTCGCGTCCCAGATGCGATGCCTTTTCGCATAGTGCGGCGTCGCTATCTTCGCTGAATACAAGCTGTGTTATTCCGTAGCGGTCGCGAAGGTCAACAAAGGTCATTCCTCCCATTTTGCGTGCACGTTGCACCCAGCCGCTAAGGGTTACTTCTTTTTCTACATCGGCAAGCCTGAGCTCGCCACAGGTTGTTGTACGATACATATTTATTCTGTTTGATTTTCAATGATTATACATCCGGGCTATTGTAATGCTTTCTTTGGCAATTGATAGCGGGGAATCAAATTAACAGGGGTTTTCAATGAAAAACTCTGTCTGTTTGTTTCGTGAGTGCAAAAATAGTGAAAAAAATAATATTATAGGTAAGAAGCTGTTTCAAATTACATAATATTATGTCGAGGGAATGTAAAATTATTCCCCTGCTTATGCACACGGGGTACAATAAGCAGGGGAAGGCTTACAGTAATTAAGAAACAATTTCTAAATTCCTTTTAAAAAAGAATTTATAATTTCAATGACATAAGTTTAAGCAATTTTTATTTGTTTGTTGTGTGTGTTTATCTGTTGACGTAGGCTTTTTCGAGGTCTTGCGATACGTTTATCATAAAGTCGCCCATCTTTTCGAGTTGACTTATGATGTCCAGATAATATACGCTTGTCTGATAATTCTTGCCGTTGTTTTCAATCTCTTCAATCTCGGTGTCGCGCAGGTCGTTTCTTAGATTGTTTATGCGCTCCTCGGCATTGTAAGCATTTGAAATCTCGACAAGCGTGCCATTATGTGCGGCAGCCAGATTCTCAATCATTACATCGTAGGCATTTTCGACTGCATCGACCATACTGTTGAGTTTTTTTATTGTATCGGCATCGAAACTCTTTTTGTGTACGTTGCGACGCGACAATATGCGGCTTATTGCCTCGCCCGAATCACCGAGAGACTCAAGCTCGCCGATAATCTTGTACATTGCTCTTATTCTCATAGAGGTGCTTTTGCTTATCTCCTCTGCCGAAACTGCGTTAAGGAATGTCGCAATCTCAAACTCTATACGGTCGGAAATTTCCTCATACTTTATCAATTTATTTCTCAGCTCCTCGAAGCGGTCGGGGTTACTCTCCTCTATTGCCATTTTTGCATACACAAGTCCGTTTCTGGATACTTGAGCAAAATGTACAATCTCGTCAAAAGCTTGCTCGGTTGCCAATTCGGGAGTTGCCACGGGGCCGGCCGAGATATATTTAAGTCGAAACATTTCGTTCTCTTGGTTGGCCGGAGTTTTTATAAGCCACACAACAACTTTCTCTATGTATTTTATGAACCACACCAAGAAAAGTGTATTTATTGTATTAAACAGTGTGTGCAACATTGAGAGACCGTAAAGTGCAGCTGTGGCACTATCGGTGTTGGGCGCTACCACAGCAAAACCATCGCCCGAGGGATTGGGCAGACCGAAAATCTCTATAGTCCATCCAACCAACGCAAGGAAGGGCTTAAAGAATATAAGAGCCCAAGTAACACCAATCAGATTGAAGATTGTGTGCGACATTGCCGCTCTTTTAGCTTGAGTATTTCCGACGGCTGCTGCAATATTTGCTGTGATTGTAGTACCGATATTCTCACCAAGAACCATTGCACAAGCCATATCAAAAGGAATCCAGCCCATACTGAGCATAATAAGAGTGATGGCCATTGTTGCCGATGACGATTGCAAAATAAGCGTTAGCACTGTTCCAAAAACAAGGAATATGATTACCGAACCGAATCCTTGATTCGACCAAGCACTTACAAATTCGAGCACCTCGGGTGTCTCGCCAAGGTCGGGAACCGACTCCTTCATAAACGAAAGACCAAGGAATAAAAGGCTGAATCCGACAATCAATTCGCCTATGTTGCGTCGTTGACTTCTTTTCGAACTTGAAAAAATAAATCCAAATAGCATTATTGGAACGGCCAGAATAGAAATATCGGCCTTGAATCCAAGCCACGAAACGAGCCACGCTGTTACTGTTGTACCAATGTTGGCACCCATAATGACGCCGATGGCTCTCGAAAGAGACAAAAGGCCGGCATTTACAAAGCTGACAACCATTACCGTTGTTGCCGACGACGACTGAATGACCGAGGTAATTCCAAGTCCCGTAAGAACGGCTTTCAGAGGATTAGAGGTCATTGCCGAAAGCAAGCTGCGCAGTTTGTCTCCGGCTGCTTTCTGAAGTCCCGAGCTCATAAGGTTCATTCCATATAGGAACATTCCTAATGCTCCCAACAATGTGAAAATTTGCAAAAATTCCATAATTGATAAAATATTTAGATTGCTGATTAAGAAACGGTTAAAATTTCTACTTCTTAAATAATATTTCTTTTAGTGGTTTCTTGTATTCAAAAATTTTTACTCGGCACTTTACGCTTTTGAAAAAAGAAACATTTTGTTTTTATTATATGAAATATTGGCAATAAAAATTTAAACTGTTTCTAAGATTTTTTATGTAAATTATAATAGGTGCAGGCTGTGTTCTTAACAGACAAGAATGAATGACAGCAATGATACTTATTGAATAAAAAACGTATTATTTTATCAGTTCCTCGACCTTGTCAATATTGTACACTTTTAACTCCGAGCAGGGCGCATACTCATAAGGTATATATTCGAGCAGTTGCAGATAGGCCTTTCCCGAATCTTTGCTGTAATATACATCTAAGCGTATGGCGTTGCCAATCTCATTTTTGTCAATAAAAATTGTTTCGGGTGCCGACTTTACAGCTGCAACTAAAGCCTCTCTTTTGCTGTTGGCAAAGTAGAATTCTTTTTTTGAGTACTTTTTCCCATCCTCTACATTTTTATAGCAGCTCTTGAGAATGAAAATCATAATAATTCCCGAAATAAACACTATTGCACCTATTACATTAAGTGATACTCCCACAGGCGCTGCAATAAGAACGCTGCCTATTAGAA
>CAYYEL010000042.1:0-19914 GCA_964470845.1 uncultured Bacteroidaceae bacterium
GCCGCGAGTATCTCGACCGCAAAATGGAGGATACAGAGAATCCCATTTACGGCGTTACCACAGGATTCGGCTCGCTGTGCAATATCTCGGTCGATAAAGAGAACCTATCGCAACTGCAAAAGAACCTTATGATGTCGCACGCCTGCGGCACGGGAGCACGCGTCCCCTCCGAGATTGCCCGTCTGATGCTTCTGCTCAAGGTACAGTCGCTCTCCTACGGACACTCGGGCGTTCAGCTTGCAACCGTCGAGCGCCTTGTAGATATGTTCAACAACAACATAATCCCCGTTGTCTATGAGCAAGGCTCGCTTGGAGCATCGGGCGACCTTTCGCCTCTTGCCCATATGTGTCTGCCCCTTATCGGTATGGGCGAGGTCGAGATTGAAGGCACAATTGTCGATGGAGCAACTATGATGCAGAAAATGGGTTGGCAGCCAATCACTTTGTGCTCAAAAGAGGGACTTGCACTGCTGAACGGCACACAGTTTATGTCGGCCTACGGAGTATATTCGATAATAAACGCAATGCGTCTGAGCCGCTGGGCCGATTATATCGGCGCAATGTCAATCGACGCTTTTGACGGCCGCATCGAACCATTCGAGCACAGCGTGCACGCCATACGTCCGCACAACGGACAGATTCAGACAGCAAAGGCTGTAAGAGACATTCTCAGTGGCAGCGAAATTATAAAGCAGCCCAAGAAACACGTTCAAGACCCCTACTCGTTCCGCTGCATACCTCAGGTACACGGCGCAACAAAAGACACAATAGCCTACGTTGCACATATTCTTGAGACCGAGATAAACTCGGCAACCGACAACCCGACAATATTCCCCGACAGCGACGAGGTTATATCGGCAGGTAATTTCCACGGACAACCCATAGCTCTTGCAATGGATTTTCTATCTATTGCAATGGCCGAGCTTGGCAATATCTCGGAGCGCCGTGTTTATAGAATAATCTCGGGTGTGCGCGGCCTGCCCCACTTCCTTGTTGTTAATCCGGGACTGAACAGCGGTTTTATGATACCTCAATATACAGCAGCCTCCATTGTGAGCCAATCCAAGGGGCTGTGCTGGCCCGCATCGTGCGACTCTATCCCCTCGTCGCAGGGACAAGAAGACCACGTGAGTATGGGTTCGAACGCCGCCACTAAGCTGTTGAAGATTGTACAGAACACCGAACGCATTCTTGCCATCGAGTTGATGAACGCAGCACAGGCACTCGAATTCCGCCGTCCGCTAAAATCATCAAAGAGCATCGAGGACATTTATAGTGCCTATCGCACAATAGTACCCTTTGTCGATAACGACACAGTAATGTACCCCCATATAGCCTCATCGGTAAAATTCCTGAACGACTATGAGCTTGCTCGTTAAAAATATAGGCACAATTGTAGGCATCGACGAGAGTGGCCGCAGTTGCGTCAAGGGCGAAGCAATGAAAGAGATTGCCACCCTCGATAATGCGTGGCTGCTCACCGATGGTGCACGCATAAAGGATTATGGCCCAATGAGCCAACAGCCCGACGCCACCGACAGCGAAACAATTGACGCCGAGGGCGGATGGCTGTTCCCCTCATTCTGCGACTCGCACACACACATTGTCTATGCGGGCAGCCGCGAGCGAGAGTTTCTCGACAAGATTAACGGACTATCTTACGAAGAGATTGCCGCCAACGGCGGAGGCATTCTAAACTCGGCCGACCGCCTGCACAACACATCCGAGGACGAGCTTTTCGCTCAAGCGATGGAGCGTATCGACGAAATTATCTCAATGGGCACAGGCCTTGTCGAGATAAAATCGGGCTACGGCCTCACCCTTGAGGACGAGCTGAAGATGCTGCGTGTCATACGACGCATAAAAGAGAAAGCACCACTCGGAGTATGTGCCACTTTTTTGGGAGCGCACGCAGTGGGACGAGCCTTCAAGGGGCGTCAGAGCGATTATGTCAATCACGTATGCAATGAGATGATTCCCGCAGTAGCCGCCGAGAAACTGGCCGATTTTATCGATGTATTCTGCGACCGCGGCTTCTTCACCCCCGAAGAAACAGCAAAGATTATTGAGTGTGGAGCAGCCTGCGGCCTGCGAGCCAAGATACACGCCAATGAGCTTGCCGTCTCGGGCGGCGTCGAGGTGGGAGTAAAATACAACGCACTCTCGGTCGATCATCTTGAGTCGATGGGCGACGAGCAGATAGAGGCACTCAAAGACAGCAGCACAATTCCCACAATGCTCCCCGGATGCGCCTTCTTCCTTGGCATAAACTATCCTCCCGCACGCAAAATGATTGATGCAGGCCTTGCCGTTGCCCTTGCATCGGATTATAATCCCGGCACAGCCCCCTCGGGCAATATGCGCTTCGTCGCCTCGCTTGCAAGCATAAAGATGAAGATGACCCCCGCCGAGGCCCTCAACGCCGCCACGCTGAACAGCGCCTGCGCAATGGGCCTCAGCAAAGACTACGGCTCAATAACACGCGGCAAGGTAGCAAATTTCTACATAACCAAGCCTCTGCCGTCGCTCGCCTTTATGCCATACGCCCACCAGACCCCCATAATTAACAAAATAGTACTAAAAGGAAAGCTCCAATAATAAAACATATTAAACAGATGATAAAAAAAGTAATTTTAGGCATAATAGCCTGCCTTGCAATCGGCACTGTATCGGCCGACGAGGGAATGTGGTTGCCCAATCTCATTAAAGAGCGCATAAGAGAGATGCGAAAAATGGGCTTTAAACTAAAAGCCGAGGATATTTATTCGGCCGAGAAGGCCTCGTTCAAGGATGCAGTAGTACAATTCGGCGGAGGCTGTACGGGCGAGTTTGTATCCGAGCAGGGACTTCTGCTCACCAACCACCACTGTGGCTACGGCTCAATACAGAAGCTCTCGTCAGTGGAGCACGACTATCTCACCTACGGCTACTGGGCCGGGTCGATGGCCGAGGAGCTACCCGTCCCCGGCCTCACCGTAAGCCTTCTTGTGAGTATGGAGGATGTTACCGAGCGCTTGTCGGCCGGTGAAAAACGCAATGATATTATAGCCTCGGCAATAAAGGGCGAGGGCTATCGTGCCTCAATAGAGAACATCTACTATGGCAACAGACAAATTCTGTACGTCTATCAGACCTTCCGCGACGTACGCTTGGTGGGTGCACCCCCCTCGTCGATAGGAAAATTCGGTGGCGACACCGACAATTGGATATGGCCGCGACACACCGGCGACTTTTCAATCTTCCGCGTATATGCCGACAGCAACAATCAGCCGGCCGATTACAGCAAGGAAAATGTTCCCTATCGTCCTAAGAGACACTTTAAAATATCGACCGACGGCGTAAAAGAGGGCGACTTTACAATGATATACGGATTCCCCGGAAACACACAAGAATATGTAATCTCCGACGCAGTAGAGTATGTAGCCAACGTATCGAACCCCATGAAAATAGCCCTGCGCACACAGCGTTTAGAGACCATCAGCGAGGCACAAGCCAAAGACCCCGCAGTGCGCATCGCCTATGCAGCCAAGCACGCAAGCATTGCCAACGGATGGAAAAAGTGGCAAGGCGAGAGCTTGGGTCTTGAGCGTCTGCACACAGTGAGCAAGAAACAACAATACGAGGCCGATTTTGCAGCGTGGGCCGCCGACAAGCCCCAATATGCGTCGCTGCTCGACTCAATGCGTGCTGCATATACAGCCACCACCGAGGGTTATTTTGTGCGCGAGCTTTTCAACGAGTCGATAGGCGCAATAGAGGCCTACACCCTTGCACGCAACATTCTGCAATCGTACGCCACAAGCAACGCACAAAACATACTCGATTATCGCAACAGAGCACTAAAAGACTACAATGCCAATATTGACCGCACCATTGCCCGACAGATGATAGCCGAGTTTATGAAGCGTATGCCCGGAAAATATATCCCCGAGGAGTTGCGTTCGGGAATTAAGGCTCGCGGTGGCATCGACGCTTACGTTGACAGCCTATACAACAACACAAGAATATTGCAAGGCGACACAATAGATTACAAGCAGTTGCCAACCGACCCAATGCTCGAATTTGCAAAAATATTCATTCCCATCGTAGGCAACAACAGTAAATACCTCTACCGCAACCTGAGCAACGTACCCACCATCGAAAAGTGGTATCGTACATATATGCAGGCACTGCGCGAGTGGGACAGCAACCGTGCCTTCTACCCCGATGCCAACTTTACACTGCGCGTAGCCTACGGAACAATATGCGGTTACGAGAATGCCGATGGCGAGTATCACACACCGCTCACCACCCTCGATGGAATAATAGCAAAGGACAACCCCGAGATTTACGACTACGATATTCCACAGGAGCTGCGCGACATATTCAAGAACAAAGATTATGGCCAATGGAGCATCCAAAAAGGAGGTCGCACCACTGTTCCTGTCTGCTTCCTTGCCTCGAACCACACCTCGGGCGGTAACTCGGGCTCACCCGTCATTAACGGCAAAGGCGAGCTTGTCGGAATCAATTTCGACCGCACGTGGCGCTCGACAATGAGTGATATTGAGTTCGACCCCACAATATGCCGCAATATATCGGTTGATATTCGTTACGTGCTCTTTGTGGTCGATCGCATAGGACACGCCGAGTATCTGCTAAGAGAGGTTGGAGTAAAATAACCACCCTACCCACAAATACAATCCGAGCCGCCGAAAGTTTTTCGGGCGGCTCGGATTGTATTATTCATCAGGCAATAAAGCCAATCTCGCGGCGACGTCCCTTGGCATTACTTTTAGGCTTATGTTCAAGAAAAGCAACACGAATATCCTCGACCTTTATGCGACGATACTCGTCGCGGCTTTTAGGGCGAGAGATACGCATAAGGCGGTCGCCCTGCGCAGGAATAATCCCATTGCACACATACTGCTCGACCCAACGGGCATTATGAAAATCCCACCCCTTATCTCGGACAGTATCGTTTATTGTATCGCGCAACAGAGCGTGTGCCTCGGCGTCAAGCTCATAATCCTCGTCCGCGAGTTTACGTTCGGCAATCTGCATAAGCTCGTCGGCCGTATAATCCTCGAATCTGAATTTATAGGGGAAGCGCCCGCTTAACCCCTGATTACTGTGCATCATTGTCTCCATCTCCTTTTCGTACCCCGCAAATATCACAATCATATCACTATTCTTCTGTGTAAGAGCCGTCAGCAGACACTCTATCGCCCGATAGCCATAATCCTTACGGTCGTGCAGAGTGTCGCAAAGAGTATAAGCCTCGTCAATGAACAGCACATTACCCTTTGCCTCGGCCAGCAGACACTGCATATTATGCTCGGTGTCTCCGATGTAACGCCCCACAATTTTGCCTCGGTCGGTGTATATAACCTCGCCCTTTGACAGCAAGCCTAAGGCGCGGTATATGCGTCCCACCATTTTGGCAACGGTGGTTTTTCCCGTTCCGGGATTACCGGTGAATATCATATGATGGCACTCATCCTCCTTTATCCTGAGCCCTAAACGACGGCGCTCGGCATTATTTTTCAAACGATTAAAGGTTGTTATAATATTCTTTTTCACGTCGCCGAGCCCCACCATTCTATTAAGTTCCTCGATGCTCTCCTCAAATTCCTTTGTATCGTTACGAAGCAGAGTATCAAGGTTAATATCCTCGGCCTCAATAGTCGATAGATATTTTTTATCGGCCACACACTGCGCATCAATGTTTTTCAGTGTGCGAGCTATGAAATTATCTATTATTTTACTCTTTACAAAGTCCTTTATATCGTCTGAGCTTAAATTGAACATTCGACCCGTCTCCCGACCTTTCTTTGCAGCATCAATCAACAGCCTCAGCGCACGGGGCGCAAGACAAAGGTCGCAATTGTGCAATTCATTAACAACCCTCGACACAAAGACATCGGCCTCAATCTCGCTGCGGGCAACATAATTTTCGGCAGGAAAATAGCGCATCAGCTGTGGATAGGCCTCGCGCAACAGAGCAATCTCCGAGGGGTTGCCCATCAGACAGACAACCAATGTACTGCACCTTTCCATTGCATTTATCATCTTCTTCACCACCGGTGCGCCATAATTTACAAAGGCCGAGATATTATACATTGCAATGCACTTATAGGCGCAGAAATCAAAAAGTTCGGTTGCATCACTGTAAGGGTCGGCAGCATTTTTTGCCTCGCACAGTGTTATACAATCGACCGCCTCGAAACTGTTGCAATCGTAGTTTACGCTGCTCAGCGCCTTGACAGCTTCGAGCTCCTCGGCAGCCTCGCGAGCATCATACACAAAATGTTGCATACGGGTCAATGCGTTGAGCCTCTGTCTGCGTCGCTGCAAATTAAAGAATTTAAGCATATAACCCTGAATGGTATATTCCTTAATTGATTTTGACACAGACATATTGCGCAGTTTCTGCCAACTAAAACTTTTCTCAAGTTCCGTGAACATAAGATACTCTTTGTCAAATGGTGCAATATTCGCAGTTGACAGCCTCTCGACCCTGCAATTGTCGATACCGAGCTCGATGCGGCAATAGGGCCTGCCGTTCCGAGCCAACAAAGCAAAATAATTACCAAAGAGCTGATAATCGGTTGTCAAAGAGATTTTTAAGCATCTTTTCGGCCTTCTGCCAAAATTATCCCTCACAAATGCAGCGCCACGCGCCACAAGATTATAATCGTCATTATACATAAAGAGCGAGAAGGCAGTCTCTTTATCCACGTTACAAGGGAACAAAAGGCTGACATTCAGTCGGCAACCACCCTTGTCAATCGCCGCTCTCAACTCACTATGCTGCTGTACGAGCCCCATATTACCCCCATCAGCCTTGATAAACGGCACACAGTACCCACCCTCACAGCAACGATAACAACTATCGAATCCCTCAATCACAACCCCGCGAACAAAAAGCATATAGTTACCGTAGGCGATTTTTTCTATACACGACGAAACATCACAATAGGCCTTGCACTCGCACGTGTCCATATTGAATTTGATTATCTCGATAGGGTGGATGCTATCTTGAGAATAAATATATATTTCGGGTTCTTTGCAGAAGAGAGTGTTGTCAACACCCTTGAGCGTAAAAATAATATTACGCGCATCGTTGCTCTCGAAAGTAAAGAGAAGAGGCTGGCCTCTGAGTTTCTGTATCTCGTATTTACCTTCGTCCATAAACAGTCCTGTTGCCGTGCAGCAATGGCCGGGGCAACGAGGCAGCAAAAAAGTCCCCTGCCCTATTTTGCAAATTATAGAATCATCATCGTCGAGAATGGGACTGCAATCACCCTCGTCGATAATCGGGCCATCATCGTCGGGCGATTGGGGAACATCATCTGTGCTAACATTAGGAGTTTCATCACCAAGGCTCTCCTTTATAAAAGCGTCGAGCAGCTTATCAAAATCGTCCTCTTCAGTATCTTGAGACAAAGCGACAATTGCATTATTTACATTCATTAAATCATTATTACAGTTGCTGTTACAAAATAATTCATTCTCCATAAGTATAAAGTTTTTTAAGTTATTGAATGTGTCGCCGGCATTCAAGCCTAACAGTGGCGACAATTAGTGTGCACACCTTGTGAGTGTGCCCGATACATTCACGGGTAACATCCTAAAGAGACTACCCTATGAACACAATTTTAAGAGGACAAGAGAACGCCCCGCCTTTCAAGAAAAGCAGGTGATGCCAATAAAAAAATACCGTCATAATAGCCGACTTTTAGAATTTGAAGCCATCTGCAAGAAAGGCAGCAAGAAAAAATACTCAATAATATAGAAACTACCCCTGCATCAACAACCGGCAAACAGTCGGCACGGTTCCACAAAGTCAAAGAACGCTACGTTTGGCAGTGCCGCGTATGCGACCCCGTCAAATACATTTTTACGTTCCTTGATTTTTGTGTAAAGAATTTCATTTTTGCAAGAATTATTTGTCAGCAACCACAATTAACCGTTGCTCACTTGCTATTCAAGGCGAAGATAGTAACAAATTCGGGAATAAAAAATATTTTTCACAAAAAAACGTCGGAATATAACAAAAACAGAGGTTCAAGATAAATAGTAATAAGAAGTTATTTATTATCTTCGCACATTATTTACCCAAAAAAGAAACGTGGAGAATAAAAAAACGGTAACAAAACTAATTGCTTGGCTGTGGCACAACTCCAAAGGAGCACGCCGACAAGCACTGCTCAACACTGCAATGGGGCTGTTGGACGTTGCTTGCCAACTGCTATGGGTTCTTGCCTGCAAACGCGCAATTGACATTGCAACAGGCGATGCCAAAGGCTCACTACTGCTTACAGGCGTGGCAATTGCCACATTTATGCTTTTAGAGATAATATCGCGCTGTGCAAGCCGTTGGATAAACGCCCTTATGGGAGTAAAGGCAAGCAATCGTACCCGCCTGCAAATTTTCTCACGACTGATGCGCAGCGAGTGGCTCTGCCTGCAAAAACACCACACTGGCGACCTTATCAACCGTCTCGAAGGCGACGTAAGCAACGTAACACTGCTCATCACCGAGAGCGTCCCTGCTGTCATTGTTGTACTCTTGCAGCTGATAGGCAGCTTTGCACTGCTTTTCAGTATGAACAAGATGTTGGCCATTGTCATCATTTTCATACTGCCCGTGTGCCTGCTTGTCAGTCGGGTGTATGTACGCTATATGCGCGACTATAATCGTCAGGTGCGCGACAGCGACAGCCGCATACAATCGGTGCTGCAAGAAAGCCTGCAACATAAAGCCGTAATAAAAACCCTTGAACACAGCAGTGCCACCGAGCAACATCTTACACGCCTGCAACAGACGCTTCAGGGGCAGGTGCGCAGCCGTGCCAAATTTTCAATCGGAGCATTTGCTTTTGTGCAATTGGGCTTTGCAGCAGGTTATCTGACAGCCTTTCTGTGGGGCGTAAACGGTCTTTCGTGTGGAGCAATCACATTCGGCACGCTATCGGCATTTTTACAATTGGTGGGCCTTATTCAACGTCCGACGATGGACTTGAGCCGTTTCTTGCCGGGAATGGTGTCGGCACTTACGGCGGCCGAGCGCCTCGCCGAGCTCGAAGAGTTACCCGAGGAGCAGCAAGGCAAACGCATTGTACTGAAAGAGACTGCCGGCATAAGATTCAACAACGTCAGCTTTGCCTACGAGGACGGCAGCCGTACAATCCTCGACAATTTCTCGTTCGATTTTCGTCCCAACAGCAGCACCGCCATCGTGGGCGAGACAGGAGCAGGAAAAACCACAATAATACGTCTTTTGGTTGCGCTTGTCAGGCCGAGCAGCGGAACAATTGAGGTTTATGACAGCAGCGAGAACCACCCCTCATCGCCCCTTACACGCGGCAACTTTGTATATATTCCGCAGGGCAACAGCCTCATCAGCGGCACCATACGCGACAATCTGCTTATGGGCAACCCCGAGGCCACCGAGCAGATGATGCGCGAGGCACTGCACACAGCGTGCTGTAATTTTGTAGATGAGCTTCCCGAGGGCATCGACACCTCGCTGAGCGAACAGGGCGGCGGACTGAGCGAAGGACAGGCACAACGCATAGCCGTTGCACGCTCGCTTCTGCGCCCCGGCTCCATACTCATTTTAGACGAGATAACCTCGGCTCTTGACGAGACAACCGAAAAAGAGCTGCTGCGGCGTCTGACCTCGGCAAAGACAGGAAAAACACTGATATTCGTTACCCATCGTCCCGCCGCACTAAGCTACTGCAACAACGTACTCAGAATTGAAAAACAACCTCTATAAGCCCCTTTTTACACGGCAAAAAGAAACACGCTCATACAATAAACAATAAAAAGACGCGTTAATTCAAAAGATAGCCTGCACCATAAAAAAGAGCAAGGCCCAAACACAACTGCAAAATACTATGATAGAATATCTTAAAGGAGAGTTAGCCGAAATTACCCCTGCAACCGCAATAATAGAGTGCGCAGGAGTGGGCTACGAGACAAACATAACCCTCAACACATACAGCGTGCTTCAAGGGAAAAAAGATGTAAAAGTATATATCTACGAGGTTATACGCGAAGACACCCATCAACTGTACGGATTCCATAGTAAGGACGAGCGCAACCTGTTCCTCAAACTCATTTCCGTCTCGGGCATAGGCGGCAACACCGCACGCACAATCCTCTCGGCATTCACCGTTGCCGAGCTGTGCGAGGTTATCTCCACAGGTAACGAGACAGTGCTCAAAAGCGTCAAGGGAATAGGCCTGAAAACCGCACAACGCATAATCGTCGAGCTAAAGGACAAAATAAAAGATATTTCATCCGTCTCATTGGGAGCAACCACTGTAAATATCACGTCGAACAACGAAACAGCCGAGCAGGCCGTCTCGGCACTTGTGATGCTGGGCTTCCCAAGCGCAGCTGCAAACAAAGTGGTTCAGAATGTTGTAAAAGCCGAGCCATCGGCAAGTGTCGAGCAGGTTATAAAGCTGGCACTCAAACAATTATAACAAACGACCACAATGATGCTGCGCGTGTTACTCGTATTCTTGTTGCTTCTCGCAAATATCCCTACGATATTTGCGCAGGACAACACACTCGCAGCTCGCCGTCGTGCCCGTGAACAAAGAATGGCACAGCGCGACACACTTAAGGCACGCTACCCCATTACACAGACAGTCCCCGAGGGCATCGACGATATAAAAAACAACCCTCTCGACCTGCACTCGCCACAAAACATCGTTACCGACACAATATACAACGACAAAGACAGCACATACACATTCCGCACACGTCTGGGCAACGAACTTCTGGGCACTCCCATTATGCTTAAACAAGAGGAGTACTACCAATGGCATTTGAGCCAATCGGCCAAACGCTACTTCCGCGAGAAAAACAAGAAAGAATTTGAAGCAGCACAGAGCAAAGACAAATTCGATTTTACAGATATGCACTTCGACCTTGGCCCTGCCGAGAAAATCTTCGGCCCGGGTGGAGTGCGCATAAAGACACAGGGTAGCGCCGAGATGAAGATAGGCTACTCGATGCAGACCATCGACAACCCCTCGCTGCCCCAACGCAGCCGCAGCACAAAAAGTTTCGATTTTGACGAGAAAATCAACCTTAACGTCAAAGGCAGCGTGGGCGACAAGATGAACCTTAACCTCAACTACAACACCGAGGCAACCTTCAGCTACGACGCACAAAAACTGAACCTAAAATACGAAGGCAAAGAGGACGAGGTTG
Organism: uncultured Bacteroidaceae bacterium; assembly: GCA_964470845.1. GTDB lineage: Bacteria > Bacteroidota > Bacteroidia > Bacteroidales > Bacteroidaceae > HGM04593. The sequence continues at coordinate 11,218 of CAYYEL010000042.1, forward strand.
TAAAGCTCATCGAGGCGGGTAACGTATCGTTCAACACAAATTCGAGCCTCATACGCGGTGCATCGTCGCTCTTCGGTATCCGCGCCGATTTTCAATTTGGCAAGCTGTCGCTGCAAACAGTAATATCGCAAAAAACATCGAGCAGCACCACTGTAAGCTCAAAAGGCGGCACACAGCTCACCACATTTGAGATTGAGATTGCCAACTACGACGAGAATCGGCACTTTTTCCTTGCCCACTATTTCCGCGACAATTACGACCGCTCAATGGCACAGCTGCCCACTATAATGTCGGGCGTAACCATCAACCGCGTCGAAGTGTGGGTAACAAATAAGACCAGCGACTACACCAACCCACGTAACATTGTCGCCTTTACCGACATTGGCGAGAGCCGCCACATAAGCAATGGAATGTGGCAATCCTCGAACACCCCCGCAGGCCTCCCGTCCAACAACGCCAACAACCTGTACAGCACAATGAACAGCACCTATGGCGACATTCGTAACATCGACAAAGTGAACAACGTGCTGGGCAGCATCAGCGGAATAAACGGCGGTCTCGACTACGAAAAACTATCGAATGCACGTCTGCTGTCATCATCGGAATACACCGTAAACAATGCACTCGGATACATTTCACTGAAAAATGCCCTACGTGCCGACGAGGTTCTTGCCATTGCCTACGAATACACCTACGGCGGACAGACCTATCAGGTTGGAGAATTTTCGAGCGACCAAAAAGAGTCGGGCTCGACACTCTTTGTCAAGCTGCTGAAGCCCAACGCCTGCTCGCCACAGAACGGTTGCTGGAATCTAATGATGAAGAACGTCTATTCACTGGGCACACGCAGCCTCAGAAGCAACGACTTTAAGTTAGACATTTACTATGCCAGCGACAGCCTCGGGACGAACATCACCTATCTGCCCGAGCCCACCCTCAAGAGCAGCACCCTGCTGCGCCTTATGAACCTCGACCGTCTGGATGCGAACAACACAAAAGAAGCCCCCAACGGCACGTTCGACTTTGTGCAAGGCTATACGGTCGATGCCTCGACAGGCCGCATATTCTTTCCCTCGGTCGAGCCCTTTGGCAGCTACCTAAGAAACAAGATAGGCAACGACGCAATAGCCGATAAATACGTATTTCAAGAGCTCTACGACTCGACAAAGACCGTGGCCAAGCAGATAGCCGAGAAAGACAAGTTCTACCTTATAGGCGAATATACAGGCTCGTCGGCCAATGTCATACAGACAGGCTCGACCAATATTCCACGCGGCTCGGTGGTTGTTACAGCCGGAGGCGTTACCCTCACCGAGAATGTCGATTATCAGGTCGATTACTCATCGGGAATTGTAACCATCCTCAATCAGAACATTATAGACGCAGGCACAAATGTCAACGTCTCGCTCGAAAGCAACACACTGTTCAATATGCAGCGAAAGACCGTGCTCGGACTAAATTGGAAATACGACTTTTCCGACGAGCTTAATTTCGGCGGAACATTTATGACACTGCGCGAAAAGCCCCTCACCTCAAAAGTCGATATGGGTTCCGAGCCGCTGAACAACACAATTTGGGGTGTCAACCTCTCGTGGAAAAAAGAGAGCCAATGGCTCACCAATATGATAGACCGCCTGCCACTCATAAGCTGCACCGCCCCATCGTCCATCAACCTCACAGCCGAGTTTGCACGTCTGAATGCGGGCACATCGAGCGAGGTACAGAGCCAAGCATCATATATCGACGACTTCGAGAGCACCGAGAATGGAATCGACCTTACCTCCCCCTCGGCGTGGGTGCTTGCCTCACTACCCACAGGAATGCCATATAGCAACCTCACAAACGACATACGCACAGGCTACAACCGCGCACGTCTCAGTTGGTACACCATCGACCCGCTGTTTACACGCCGCAGTTCGTCGCTCACCCCCTCGCACATAAAGAGCGACGTAGAGCAGCTCTCTAACCACTACGTGCGCGAGGTATATGAGCGCGAGCTCTACCCCAACAAAGAGAGCACCTACGGCGAGTCATCGACCCTATCGCTGCTGAACCTCACCTACTACCCCGACGAGCGAGGCCCATACAACCTCGACCCCGACCTGACATTCGACGGTAAGCTCCCAAGCCCCGAGAAGCGTTGGGGCGGAATAACACGTCAGTTGGGAACAACCGACTTCGAGGCGGCCAACATCCAATATGTAGAATTTTGGATGCTCGACCCCTTTATATACGAACAAACAGGAATGGGCGGCGACCTTTACATAAACCTCGGCGAGGTATCCGAGGACATTCTCAAGGACGGCAAGAAATTCTTCGAGAACGGACTGCCCGCAAGCAGCAACACCTATCAATTCGAGGAGACAGCCTTTGGACGCGTGCCCACAACATCGAGCCTTGTATATGCTTTTGACAACAACGCAGGCAGTCGCGGACAGCAAGATGTAGGTCTGAACGGCCTCAGCAGTGCCGAAGAGGCCGAATTTACCCCCTACAAAAACTACCTCGAAGCAATTAAAGGCCGCGTGCGTCAAGAGGTATATGACAGCATTGCAGCCGACCCCGCAGGCGACACCTACCACTACTTCCGCGGCAGCGACTACGACGCCAAGCTTATGGGCATTATCGAGCGTTACAAATACTTCAACAACACCGAGGGCAACTCGCCCGCCTCGGCCGATAACCAAAGCTACAACAGCGCGGCAAAGACCACCCCCGACATCGAGGATGTGAACCAAGACTTTACAATGGACGAGTACGAGAATTACTTCCAGTACCGTATATCGCTACGCCCCGAGGATATGCAAGTGGGACGTAACTACATCACAGACAAGCGCACCGTATCGACCAAACTGCGCAACGGCACCACCGAGAGCGTCGATTGGTACAAATTCCGCGTCCCCATAAACGAATATGAAAAAGCCGTCGGCTCGATACGCGATTTTACCTCCATACGCTTTATGCGAATGTATATGACCGCTTTCCGCAAGCCAATTACAGTGCGCTTTGCCACAATGCAGCTCATACGCGGCGACTGGCGTCCCTATCAGCAAGCAATAGCATCGGTCAACAACACCTCGCCCTCGGTAACAGGCGACTTTACAATGTCGGCCGTAAACATCGAGGAGCACGGCGACCGTCGCCCCGTCAACTACGTGCTCCCCCCCGGAATATCCCGCATCCTCGACCCCGAGCAACCGCAGCTGCGTCAGGACAACGAACAATCACTCGCACTGCAAATAAACAATTTAGGCAGTAAAGAATCGCGTGCAGTATATAAGAAAAGCAACCTCGACGTGCGACAATACGAGCGCATACAACTATACGTTCACGCCGAAGCCCCCGAGACAGACGTAACCGCCCTCTCGAACCACGAAATTTCACTGTTCGTACGCTTAGGCTCCGACTACAAGAGCAACTACTACGAGTACGAAGTACCGTTGGCAATAACCCCACACGGTTCCTACGACAAATACAGCAACACAGGCGCAACAGCCGTGTGGCCGGCCGAGAATATGATAGACATTCCCCTGAACAAGCTCACCGGAATAAAAGTACGTCGTAACACCCTGCGCAACAGCGGAGCAAGCGACGTGAGCAACACCACAATATACAGCGAGTACGACGAGGACACCCCCAAGAACCGCATCAGCATTGTGGGCAGCCCCTCATTGGGACAAATAAAAGTAATGATGATAGGCCTGCGCAACAACACCGGCAATGCAAAGTCGGCCGTTGTGTGGGTAAACGAGATGCGCCTCTTAGGCTTCGAGAACAAGAGCGGATGGGCCGCACAAGGCAATCTGAACCTAAAGCTCTCGGACATTGGCAGTTTCGATGCCCAAGGCAAAATAGAGACAGCCGGATTCGGCGGCCTCGAAGACAAGCTCGCATCGCGCCGCAAGGACGACCACTACCGCTACACACTCACCGGAACACTCGACTTTGGCCGCCTGCTGCCACAAGCCGCAAAAGTATCATTGCCCACCTACTACTCATTCACCGAGGAGGTAACATCGCCGCTATACAGCCCCTTTGACACCGACCTCCTATTAGACGACGTGCTCGACAGTTACAGCGGCGCAGCACGCGACTCGCTGCGCAACATTGCCGAGGTGCGCTCTACCACACGCAATTTCTCGCTCAGCAATGCCAAAGTAAACATTTCGAGCAAGGTAGCAATGCCCTACGACCCCGCCAACCTCAGTTTCAGCTACTCCTACTCGCGCACCGACAACAGCGGCAGCACAATTGACTGGGAGCGCCGTCTCAATTGGAAAGCCTCAGTTGCCTACAACTATGCAAGCCCCATAAAAACCATAAAACCATTTGAAAAGCTAAAAGGAAAATCGAAATATCTAAAGATACTAAAAGAGTTTGGCATAAATCCGCTGCCGCAGAGCATCACATTCAACACAGATATGTCGCGCAGCTACCAAGAGATGCAGGCACGCGACCTTAACAGCACGAGCGAGGGCAGTCCCATCCCCCTGAATTTCTCACAGGAATTCTATTGGAATCGCTCATTCTCAATAAAATGGGACCCCACCACCAACCTCAGAATGAGCCTCAACACCGGCACAAATGCCGAGATTGAAGAGCCCTACGTCCCTGTAAACAAAAAGCGCTACCCCAATGAATATGCCATCTGGAAAGACTCGGTCAAGATGAGCATACGCAGTATGGGTCGCCCCCTCACCTATCAGCAGAATTTCACAGCATCGTACAACCTGCCACTGAACAAAATGCCAATATTCGAGTGGCTCACAGCCGATGCAAGCTACTCGGCCTCGTACAATTGGGCACGCGGCAACAGACTATCGGGAGTGAGCTTCGGAAACAACATATCAAACAAACGCAACATTACAGCAAACGGCAGCTTCAATTTCGAGAAGCTCTACAACCTTGTCCCCTACCTCGAGGAGACAAACAAACGCTTCGCAAGCAAACGCTCGGGCAAGGATGCTCGCCGAGGCGGCTCGCAACGCGAAAAAAAGAAAAAAGTAAAGCCATTTACAAAAGAGATAAAATTGATGCTCGACAGTGCTGCCACGCTCAAGCACGGCCTCGGCAACAAGAAAATCACCCTTACCGCCCGCACAAAAGATGGCAAAAACTACAAACTGAAATACAAAGTAATAGACGAGAACAGCATACTCATAAAGAGCAAGGACACAATAGGCCTCAAGATAAGCATTCTCCCCAAAGAAAAGGGCGAAAAATCGTCTCTTGCCAAGACCCTCCAGTACCCCACCCGCCTGCTGATGTCGGTGCGCAGCGCCTCCATAAGCTACACCAACTCCTATGCCCTGAACCTCCCCGGCTTTATGCCCGAGGTGGGCGACATTTTCGGCCAGAAAAGCATAAACGGGCTATACGCCCCGGGACTGGACTTTGCCTTCGGTCTCACCGACGACAGCTATCTGCGTAAGGCTCACTCACGCGGCTGGCTGCTGAGCAGCGACAGCATCGCAATGCAAGCATCGAGCAACGCAGCCGAAGACCTCCAACTGAAAATGGTGCTTGAGCCCATTACCGACCTTAAGATAGACCTTAACGCAAGCTGGACACGCAACAAGAGCCGCAACATACAATTTATGTACGCAGGAATGCCCCACACCGAGTCGGGCGGATTCTCGATGACCACCATCAGCATAGGAAACTCCTTTGGTGGCGGAAGCGCAAGCAACAACTACAAATCGGCAGTATATGATAAATTTGTTGCCGGCCTTGAGACAATGCGTCAGCGCATCGAGAGCATCTACGAGGGCAGCAAATACCCCGTCGGCAGCACCCTTGCCGGACAGACATACGACCCTGCCAACGGAGGTGTCGATAAATACTCGGCCGACGTAATGATTCCCGCCTTCCTCGAAGCCTACACAAGCAGTTCGGGAGGCTCCCTGCGCGACCTTTTCCCCTCGTTTATGAGTATGCTCCCCAACTGGCGCATAAAATACTCGGGCCTCTCGAAACTGGAATTTTTCAAGAAACACTTCAAGAGCGTCAACATCGAGCACGGCTACAAGAGCATCTATGCAATGGGCTCGTACAGCACCTACACAACCTATATGGAATACACCAACGGCATAGGATTCGTCAGCAACGCCGCAACAGGGATGCCCACTCCAAGCAGCCGCTACAATATAGGCTCGGTGTCGATAAACGAATCATTCTCGCCCCTAATAGGAGTAAACGTAACCACCAACAACAACATCACCGTAGGCGGAAAATACATAAAATCACGCGTACTGAATCTGAGCCTCACATCCATTCAGATGGTCGAGACCTACTCGGACGAGATTGCCATAAACGTAGGCTACAAGATTGTGGGCCTCAAACTCTTTGGCGGCGGTAAAAAGGCCAAGAAGAGCAAAAACTCGGTGAGCAACGACCTCAACATACGCGGCGATTTCTCGTATAAAAATATGTCGTCGCTTGCACGCAGCATCGACAAGGGAACAACACAAGCCACCAGTGGCACAAAGTCGTTCAACTACTCCCTCTCGGCCGACTACACATATAGCAAGCTGCTCACCTTGAGCTTCTATTTCGACCGCCAGCAGACAATCCCCCTCATCTCGGCAAGCTCGTACCCCACAACCACCACCGATTTTGGAGTAAGTATGCGCTTCTCGCTCACCCGATAATCCCTGTCGGGTGCAGCAGCCACCACCTTATTCCCCACCGTTTTTTCGCACCGTTTTTTCCTACTTTTTCTCAGAAGCAGGCTGTCGTAGTACACCCCTGCTCCACGAAAAAACAAAAAATATTCACAATTGCAAAAAAGGAATAAAATGGAATAATCGTATCTGATTTTTTTATATTATTTTGCAATGAAATATAGTGCCGAATAACATTTTCGGCACGCACACCAAGCGCAACACACTCACCATCAAGCAAATAACAAGCAAGCACCACATATAACAACACCAAACGACAACAGAACACAAAAAACATTTAACAATTCAACTATGAGAAAGTTTTATTCTTTTCTGATGGCCGTTACAGCACTATTGTGTTCAACGGCAGTCGGCGCTCAATCCTTTACGATTGACGCAGTAAATTACACCGTAACCTCGACAGCCGACAAAACAGTAACGGTTAGTAGCAGTAAGAGTAATTGGCCGATGGGAACACTCACAATTCCTGCAACCGTAACCTACGAAAGTGTCGATTACACAGTAACAGAAATCAACGATTTTGCCTTCCAATTTTGCGAGGATATTACCGGCGAGGTAACACTGCCCGCAACAATTGAGAGCATTGGTGGTGGTGTCTTTGCCGATTGCCCCAATATTACAGGCTTCAAATTTGCGGCCGAGAATGCAAATTACGTTTCGGTCGATGGCGTAATATACACAGCCGACCGTCTCACCTTAGTAATGTGCCCCAATGCAAAAACAGGGACATACACAATTCTCGACGGTACAACCACAATCGGTTGGAGCTCATTCGACGGTTGCTCGCAGCTCGATGGCATAATAATTCCCTCGTCGGTTACCACCATCGGTGCAACCGCATTCTGCAATTGCAGTTCACTCACGCAGTTGACAATTCCCGCAGGCGTAACAACAGTTGACGACAACGCGTTTGGAACAAACGACGCCGACAAGCTCACCAACCTAAAGAATCTCACACTGCTTGCAACAACACCACCCTCTTGGAGCGGTGCATTGTGGAGTTTGGTCGATGGTGTAACAATTAACGTGCCCGCCGAGGCAGCCGATGCCTACGCAGCAGCCGACGGGTGGAGCACCCTTGCAAACATTGCAGCCTACGACGGACAGTGCGGCGACAATGCCTATTGGTCGTTCAACGAGGGTACAGGCGCACTCACAATCTTTGGTACAGGCGCAATGTACGACTATACCGACGGTACTGCACCTTGGTACAGCAACGGAGCGAGCATCAGCATCGTAAGTATCGGTAGTGGGGTAACCGCTATTGGAGAATGGGCATTTTCGGAGTGTCAGTTTACAAGCATAGACCTCCCCAACACTCTCACTACAATTAAAGAGGAGGCATTCAGTAATTGTAACAAATTGAAAAGCATTATAATTCCCGCAAGTGTTACTTCTATTGAATATTATGTTTTCGCTTGCGCAAGCCTTGAGACTATTGTAGTTGAGGCAGGAAACACAGTATATGACAGCCGTAACAATTGTAACGCCATTATGGAGACTGCAACAAATAAACTTATTGCAGGCTCAAAAAGCACTGTAATCCCCAATGAGACAACTTGTATTGGAGCATACGCATTTGAGCTTCTTAATATCACAAGCCTCGAGATACCCAATAATGTTACAATTATAGAAATGGGAGCATTTGCTTATTCAAAATTGACAAGCATAAACATTCCCGACGGTGTTACAAGCATAGGAAACGAAACGTTCTATGGTTGCAGCGGCCTTACAAGCATTGAAATTCCAAACAGTGTAACAAGCATAGGAGGTGGGGCGTTCTATAGTTGCACCGGCCTTACAAGCATTGAAATACCAAGCAGCTTAACAAGCATAGGGTATTGGGCGTTCTATAATTGCAGCGGCCTTACAAGTATTACCTCGTACATTCCTGCCGATAAACTTTTTGTTCCCGGAGAGGATGCTTTCTATAATGTGGATAAAACAAATTGCACCCTTTATGTTCCCAAAGGCGCAAAGTCAACCTACGCAGCAACCGAGGGTTGGAGCGATT
>CAYYEL010000043.1:0-19815 GCA_964470845.1 uncultured Bacteroidaceae bacterium
GAGTGCTTTTACAAATTTATTTCGTAATGTTGCACTTGCTGGTTGACTCTGCAAAGAAACTTTATTATTTTCTTAATTTCGCTGTTTATTCGGCAGATTCTTTGTATCTTCGCGAGATAATTGTAAAATGCGCTATATATCGGCGTGTAAAATAAAGTAATCAATATAAATACAATAGAATAATGGCAACAGTTGACGACAAGAAAATTATCTTTTCAATGGTAGGTCTTAGTAAGACCATTAAACAGACAAACAAGCAAGTGCTAAAGAATATTTATCTTTCGTTTTTTTATGGCGCAAAGATAGGTATTGTGGGTATGAACGGTGCCGGAAAATCGACACTTATGAAGATTATAGCCGGTCTTGATAATGATTATCTGGGCAACGTCGTGTGGTCGCCCGGTTATTCGGTGGGTTATCTTCCTCAGGATCCTCATCTTCAGGATGGAAAGACTGTTATTGAGTGTGTAAAGGAGGGTGTACAATCTATTGTCGATGCACTTGCCGAGTATGAGGAGATAAATATGAAATTCGGTCTTCCCGAGTATTATGAGAATGAAGATAAGATGAACGAACTTTTTACACGTCAGGCCGAGTTACAGGATATTATAGATGCAACCGATGCGTGGAATCTTGACAGTAAACTCGAACGAGCAATGGCTGCATTGCGTTGTCCTGCACCCGACGAAATTGTCGATCATTTATCGGGTGGCGAGCGTCGTCGTGTCGCTCTGTGCCGCCTGCTTTTGCAAAAACCCGACGTGCTTCTGCTTGACGAGCCCACCAACCACCTTGACGCCGAGAGTATTGACTGGCTCGAACAGCATCTTAATCAATACGAAGGAACGGTAATTGCTGTTACCCACGACCGTTATTTCCTTGACGACGTTGCCGGCTGGATTCTTGAGCTCGACCGTGGCGAGGGTATTCCTTGGCAGGGTAATTACTCATCGTGGCTCGACCAAAAAACCAAACGTATGGAGCAAGAGGAGAAGAGCGCAAGCAAGCGTCGCAAGTCTCTTGAGCGCGAGCTCGAATGGGTGCGTATGGCTCCAAAAGCTCGTCAGGCCAAGGGAAAAGCTCGTCTTAACTCGTACGAGAGAATGCTTAACGAGGATCAGAAAGAACGTGAGGAGAAACTCGAAATATTCATCCCCAACGGCCCTCGTTTGGGTAACAAAGTTATTATTGCCGAACATCTTGCAAAGTCGTTTGGCAGTAAGACGCTCTTTACCGACCTAAACTTCACACTCCCTCCCAACGGCATAGTAGGTGTAATCGGCCCTAACGGTGCGGGAAAAACAACGCTCTTCCGTATGATTATGGGGCTCGAAACACCCGACGGCGGAACATTTGAGGTGGGCGAGACTGTTAAACTTGCTTATGTCGATCAGAATCACAAGGATATTGTTGCCGATAAGACCGTTTACGAGGTTATGAGTGGCGGCAATGAGCTTATGCGCTTGGGTAGCAAAGAGATAAACGTGCGTGCCTATTTGTCTCGTTTCAATTTTTCGGGTGCCGACCAAGAGAAAAAATGCGGCGTACTCTCGGGTGGCGAGCGCAACCGTCTGCATCTGGCGATGGCGCTTAAAGAGGGCGGTAATGTGCTTCTGCTTGATGAGCCCACAAATGACATTGATGTAAACACACTGCGTGCGCTCGAAGAGGGACTTGAGAATTTTGCAGGCTGTGCAGTTGTCATCAGCCACGACCGTTGGTTCCTCGACCGTATATGCACGCACATTATCGCATTCGAGGGCGATGGCAATGTGTATAGCTACGAGGGCTCATACTCGGATTACGAGGAGCACAAGATGAAGCGTCTGGGTATCGAAGAACCCAAAAAAGTACGCTACCGCAAACTGATGGAGGATTAAAATAATACACTATAAAAATACTCTTATATAATGAGTATCGTTGACCCGAAAATTATTGATAGCATCACAGCCGAACTTGAGATAAAAGATGTTGCATCGGCCTCTATACGTCAGATAGGGACAATTGTGCGCACAGTCGAGGAACGCTGTGGTGTGGAATACATACATTTTGAGATGGGGGTTCCGGGGCTTCCACCCTCGGCGGTGGGCGTCGAAGCCGAGTGCGAGGCGCTCGGCAGGGGAGTGGCGTCGGTCTATCCTGTTATCGATGGTATCGGCTCGCTAAAGGATGCAGCCTCGCGCTTTGTAAAGGCTTTTTTGAATGTGGATATTAACCCTTTGGGGTGCATCCCGACAGTGGGCTCAATGCAAGGCTCATTTGCTTCGTTGATGCTCTGCTCGCACCTCGACCCCAAGCGCGACACTGTACTTTATATCGACCCGGGCTTTCCCGTGCAGAAAATGCAGGCTCAGGTGATTGGGGTAAAGGTTGCCTCGTTTGACGTTGCCGATTACAGAGGCGACAGGCTCGCCGAGAAGATTGAGGAATATTTTGCCACGGGAAATATATGTGCGGTAATATATTCGAGCCCCAATAATCCATCGTGGATGTGTCTGAATGAGCAGGAGCTCGAAGCTATCGGTCGATTGGCAACAAAATACGACGTTGTTGTCATTGAAGACCTCGCCTATATGACGATGGATTTTCGCAGCGACGTTGGTCGTCCGTTCGAGCCGCCCTATCAACCCACGGTTGCAAAATATACCGACAATTATTTGTTGCTCATAAGTGCCTCCAAAATATTTAGTTACGCAGGACAAAGGGTGGCTGTTGCCTGTATATCGGACAAATTATACGAGAGACATTTTGACACTCTTGCACACCGTTACGGAATTGCTCGTTTCGGCGCGGCCTTTGCTTATGTTTATCTATATACATTCTCGTCGGGCGTGTCGCATTCGGCACAGTGTGCAATGGCAGCAATGATGAATGCAGCCTCGGATGGCAACTATAAATTTGTCGAGGATATTAAAGAATATGCGTTGCGCACTGCAAAAATCAAGGATATTCTGTATCGGAACGGATTCCACGTAGTGTATGACAAGGACGATAATGAGCCTGTAAGCGATGGGTTTTTCTTTACAATAGGCTATCGTAATATGAGCGGCGCACAACTGCTGAAAGAACTGCTCTATTATGGTGTCAGTGGAATAGATCTTGCGACAACCGGTAGCAACCGACAAGGCATACGCGCCTGCTCGTCGAATATAAAACCGCATCATTATGCATTGCTCGAAGAGCGCCTTAAGGCATTCGACGAGGCTCACCGATAAACTGCTTCTAACCCAAAAGAATACAAAATGAAATTTAAATCTATTCTTATTACAATCTTGTGTGCAGTGTGCTGCATTGCATCTGCACAGGAAATATCCCTAATACCACAGCCGGCACAAATGACTGTGGGCGATGGTGCTTTTCTTCTGCAAGGCAAGGTTACACTGTGCTATCCCAAGAACGATGCAATAAAAAATGTTGTAGATAATTTTGTAAGCGAAATTAAAACAACAACAGGAATAAAAATCTCCAAGAGCACCTATAAAAATACAAAGATTCTTGGGTACGATGTAAAAAAATGTAATAAAAAAGCAGATTCACACATTATTCTCGATATAGACACTGCATTGGGTGTCGAAGCCTATAAACTCACAGTAAAAGAGAGGCTTATAACAATTACAGCCTCGAAGCCTGCGGGATTTTTCTATGCTTTTCAGACGCTCAAGCAACTGCTTCCGGCCAATGTGATGGCGGGAGTATATGATGCCTCGGCTACCGAATGGAGAATCCCTTGTGTGCAGATTAACGACGAACCTCGCTTTGCTTGGCGTGGCTTTATGCTCGACGAAGGACGCCATTTTTATGGAAAAGAGGAGGTGAAAAAGATTCTCGATATTATGGCAGCCTATAAAATGAACCGCTTCCATTGGCATTTGACCGAGGATCAAGGCTGGCGTATTGAGATAAAAAAATATCCTAAACTGACCGAGGTTGGCGCGTGGCGCAATAGTCGCGTGTGTGGCTGGGGCGACGTAAAGCCCGACGGCATACGCTACGGTGGTTACTACACGCAGAAAGAGGCACGCGAGATTGTAGCCTATGCCAAGGAACGCTTCATTGAGATAGTCCCCGAGGTTGATATTCCGGGGCACTCGCAGGCCGCCGTAGCCTCTTATCCCGAGTTTCTCGCTTGCGACCCCGAGAATCCTCACGAGGTGTGGCTGTGGCAGGGAGTTTCGGGCGATGTAATAAATGTGTCGCACCCCCGAACCGTTCAATTTGCCAAGGATGTTATAGATGAGCTTACAGCGGTCTTTCCGTTCGAGTATATACATTTGGGCGGCGACGAGTGTCCCACACGCAAATGGGAACAAAATAGCGATTGTCAGGCACTACTAAAAGAGATAGGCTCGCAGAATTATCGCGACCTTCAGATAAATTTCTACCGACAACTTAAAGAACACATTGCGTTGAAACCCGCGAACGAGCAGCGCCGACTAATCTTCTGGAACGAGGTGCTTCACGGAAACACCGCTTCGCTTGGCAACGATATTACCATTATGGCGTGGATAGGTGCCGACAAGGCTGCAAAAGAGGCAGCCTCACGAGGAATGAATACAATTCTATCGCCGCAGATACCTTATTACATAAATCGTAAGCAATCTAATCTGTCAAGCGAGCCTCATTCGCAAGGACACGGCACCGAGACTGTTGAGGCGGTATATAATTATGTACCTATGAAGAATGTGCCCTTAGAACTTCAACAAAAATATATGGGCGTACAGGCCAATTTCTGGACAGAGTGGGTCGAGACCCCCGACCACGTACAGTATCTGATGCTCCCCCGATTGGCGGCTGTTGCCGAGGCCGGATGGACGCCTCAAGAGCTACGCGATTATAAAAATTTCGAGCAACGCTTGCAAGGCGAGGCGCTCTATTATCGTCTCAAAGGTGTCAATTATGGTAAGCACGTGTTTAAATAAAATAACATCCTAATTTGCTAAAAAACCGAAAAACTTTTACATACATGTAGAGGCGTTTCGGTTTTTTTAGTATTTTTGAAAATCGTGTTCACAGCGAACTAAATTCAAATTATACATAATGAAAAAGATTCTTAAAATTGTAGGTGCGATATTTCTTGCAATCGTACTTTTATTGGTTACTCTGCCATATCTTTTCAAAGATAAAATAGAGGCATTGGTAAAGGAAGAGGGTAATAAGATGCTCAATGCCGAGTTTGATTTTGGAACTCTCGATATTAGTCTTATAAGCAATTTCCCTCTTGCTTCAATTACACTTGAGGATTTTTATCTCAAAGGCGTCGGACAATTCGAGAATGATACTCTTGTTTCGGCAGGCGAGGTTACAGCAGCCGTAAATGTAATGTCTCTTTTTGGCGACGAGGGCTTCGATATTAAAAAAGTGTTGCTCGATAGAGTGTCGCTCAAGGCCATTGTGATGCCCGACAGCAGTGTCAATTGGGATGTTATGAAGCCGGCCGATGAGGTAGAGGAAGCCGCAGTCGATACTGCATCATCGCCTTTCCGCATTAAACTGCAACAACTGACAGTAAGCGATTTTAACCTTGTTTATGACGACCGTCTGAGTAATATGTATGCCAAGGTCGAGAATCTTGATGCAGGTTGCTCGGGCGATTTTGGAAGTGCCCGCACAATGCTCAGTCTCGAAGCTTCTCTTGAGGCACTTACGTTCAGTATGGACGGTGTTCCTTTTCTTAACAAGGCACACGTTGCCGCAAATATGAATATCGACGCCGACCTCGAAAATAACAAATTCACCCTTGACGAGAATTCACTACAACTAAATGCCATAAAGGCTGCAATTGATGGCTGGGTGGCACTCACCGACGAGGGGGTTGATATGGACATAAAACTCAATAGTAACGAAATCGGCTTTAAAGAGGTGTTGTCGCTTGTTCCTGCAATTTACTCAAAGGATTTTGAAGGGTTAAAGACCGATGGAAAAGCAACGCTTGCAGCGTGGGCTAAGGGTACTCTCAAGGGTGATAGTATTGTGCCACAATTTAATATTGCGTTTGATGTGAAGGATGCAATGTTTCGCTATCCATCGCTTCCGATGGGGGTAGATAAGATTAACATCAACGCCAAGGTCGAGAATCCCGGTGGTGCACTCGATGCAACAATTGTTGACGTTGCACCGCTTAGCTTTGTGATGGCCGGCAATCCTTTCAGCGTGGCAGTAAAATTGCTCACTCCGATAAGTAATATGCAATTCGATGCTTCGGCCAAGGGTAAGCTCGACCTCGGAAAAATAAAGGATGTTTATCCTCTTGAAAATATGGCACTTAACGGCATTGTTGATGCCGATATGAGCATAAGCGGATGTATGGCATATATCGAAAAGGAACAGTATGACAAGGTTAAAGCTCAGGGTAGTGTGCGCTTGAATAATATGCTGCTTAAGATGGAGAATATGCCTGATGTTGACATAAAAAATTCGGTGCTTACGTTTAATCCTCGTTATCTTGAGCTCAGTCGCACAACGGTAAATATCGGCGATAATGATATAACCTTGAATAGTAAATTCGAGAATTACATGGGCTTTGCGCTCAAGGGTACTACGCTTAAAGGCACGCTTGATGTCAACAGCAATAATTTTAATCTGAACGACTTTATGTCGGCCGATACAACAACTGTTGCTCAGAGCAGTGAGGTTGCTACCGATACTGTTGCAATGGGTGTTATATACGTTCCCGAGAATATAGATTTTCGTATGCAGGCCGATTTTAAAAAGGTGTTGTTCGATAATATGACTTTCGGGAATATGAAAGGCGAGCTTCTTGTGAAAGATGGAAAGGTTGATATGAAAAACCTTTCAATGAACACAATGGGCGGAAGTGTTGTGGTAAATGGTTTTTACAAAGCAACGGAAAAAACAGAGCCTGAATTTGATGCCGGATTCAAACTCTCGAACATAGTTTTTGCGCAGGCCTACAAAGAACTTAATATGGTGCAAAAGATGGCTCCCATATTCAATGGACTTACCGGTAGCTTCTCGGGTAGTATGAAAATATCTACAAAACTCGATGAAACAATGAGCCCAGTATTACAGACGATGAGTGGTAGCGGTGTGCTTTCGACGCGCGACCTTAGTCTTAATAATGTTGCAGTTATTCAACAGGTAGCCGATATTATAAACAAGCCTTCGTTGAAGGATACCAAGGTTAAGGATTTGAATGTTGAGTTTACAATAAATGATGGCCGAATAAATACTAAACCTTTTAGTATCAAGATGGGAGACTGCACGATGAATCTTTCGGGTTCTACCGGTCTTGACCAAACAATCGATTATCGTGGCGAGATTACATTGCCGGCTTCGGTTGGAAAATTGTCGCAGTTGGGCACTGTTGATATGACAGTAGGCGGAACATTTACATCGCCTAAGGTGGGTATTGATATGGAGGCACTCGCCAAGAAGGCTGCCGCAAAGGCTGCCGAAGGAGCAATTGATAAACTGCTTGGCGGAAAGTCGAGTGGAGCAGCATCCGACACGACAAAAAGCTCGGCCGAAAAGAAAGTCGATGTTGTGAAAGATGTTCTTGGAAAAGCTAAAGACCTATTTAAGAAAAAGTAATTATAAGAAATATTTTTTGTTTGAAAAAATATTACAAAGCGAGCTTCGGGCTCGCTTTGTTTTTATATTCATTGTGTGCTTTTCTTGTATTTGCCGATGCAATAAACAACACTTTTTGTATTATATAATAATAATTTATAATTATTTAGATTTTTATTTGTATCTTCGCGCTCGAAAATGTATAATAGGGTATTTTGTGCGTATAATTGTACAATAGCTACCCTAAAAATAGATTGCTGAAATAATTATGGAGAAAATTAGAAACTTTTGTATTATCGCTCACATCGACCACGGAAAATCGACACTTGCCGACCGCTTGCTTGAATATACCCAAACTATCAAGATAACAGAGGGGCAGATGCTCGACAATATGGATCTTGAAAAGGAGCGTGGAATTACAATCAAGAGCCACGCTATTCAGATGGAATACAATTTCAAGGGCGAAAAATATATACTCAACCTTATTGACACTCCGGGACACGTCGATTTTTCGTACGAGGTGTCGCGCTCAATAGCTGCCTGCGAGGGAGCACTTTTGGTGGTAGATGCCACTCAAGGTGTGCAGGCTCAGACTATTTCTAATCTCTATATGGCCATTGACCAAGACCTTGAGATAATTCCTGTTATCAACAAATGTGATATGATAAACGCAATGCCCGAGGAGGTTAAAGACGAGATAGTCGATCTTATCGGTTGCGACCGAGAGGACATTATCGAGGCCTCGGGAAAGACGGGAATGGGTGTTGATGAGATTTTGCAGGCTGTTGTAGAGCGCATTCCCGCTCCTAAAGGCGATGAAAATGCACCCCTTCAGGCGCTTATCTTTGACTCGGTGTTTAACTCTTTCCGCGGTATTATTGCCTATTTTAAGGTTGTCAACGGTGTTATCCGCAAAGGCGACAAAGTTAAATTCTTTAATACAGGCAAGGAGTACGACGCCGACGAGGTTGGCGTACTTAAAATGGAACTTTCGCCACGTGAGGAGTTGCGCACGGGCGACGTAGGATATATTATCTCGGGCATAAAGACCTCGCGCGAGGTTAAGGTGGGCGATACTATAACCCATATAAGCCGCCCCTGCTCATCGGCAATTGCCGGATTCGAGGAGGTTAAGCCAATGGTGTTTGCCGGCGTCTATCCTATCGACGCCGAGGATTACGAGGATTTGCGCTCGTCGCTCGAAAAACTACAGTTGAACGATGCTTCGTTGACATTTACTCCCGAGTCGTCGGCTGCTTTGGGATTCGGATTCCGTTGCGGATTCTTGGGATTGCTACATATGGAGATTGTACAGGAACGTCTCGACCGTGAGTTTGATATGAGCGTAATTACCACTGTGCCCAACGTATCGTATATGGTTTACGATAAACAGGGGGGCGTACAAGAGGTACATAATCCCGGTGGAATGCCCGACCAGACACTTATCGATCACATCGAAGAACCTTATATTCAAGCGAGCATAATCACGCGAGCCGAATATATCGGCCCCATTATGACGCTGTGTCTGGGCAAGCGAGGCGAATTACAGAAACAAGATTTTATTACCGGAAACCGCGTGGATATAAGTTTTCTGTTGCCTCTTGGCGAGATTGTGATAGATTTTTACGATAAACTCAAGAGTATATCCAAGGGATACGCCTCGTTCGATTATCACTCGGCCGGATTCCGCACATCTAAACTGATAAAGCTCGATATATTACTGAACGGCGAGCCTGTTGACGCCCTCTCGACACTTACACACGTTGACAATGCCTACGGCCTTGGCCGACAAATGTGTGAAAAGCTGCGCGACCTTATTCCGCGTCAACAATTCGATGTTGCGCTCCAAGCAGCCATCGGTACCAAAATTATTGCCCGAGAGACAATAAAACAGGTGCGCAAGGATGTAACGGCAAAGTGTTATGGTGGCGACGTCTCGCGTAAACGTAAACTGCTCGAAAAACAGAAGAAGGGTAAAAAACGAATGAAGCAGATTGGTAACGTCGAGGTGCCGCAAAAGGCATTCCTCGCAGTACTTAAACTCGATTAAATTTAAAAGCTGATTAAATTTATATCGCCAAGTTTTTTTCATAGAACAAGAATTGGATGTTTTTTAAAGGCGTATAGCAGACTATACAACCGCAGAAAAGAGAAAAACAGACATTTTGAATATAAAAAACGGCTAAATAAACGAAACGGCTTTTAAAGAAAAACTATTTTTTAGAAATTTAAACAGGTTCTTATTACTATGGGATTTTTTAGTTTCTTTTCAAAGGATAAGAAAGAGGTTCTTGACCAAGGATTGTCAAAAACCAAAGAGAGCGTGTTTGGTAAAATAGCTCGTGCAATAGTCGGAAAAACACAAATTGACGATGATGTTCTTGATAACCTCGAAGAGGTTCTTGTAACATCCGATGTTGGTGTAGAAACAACGCTCAAGATAATAGAGCGCATACAGGCACGTGCCGCACGCGACAAATTTATGAATACAAAAGAGCTAAACAGGCTTCTCAAAGAGGAAATAGCAGCTCTATTGATGGAAAATAATACCGACGATTGTGGCTCATTTGATATTCCCACAACCCCCGGAAAACCTCACGTAATTATGGTTGTGGGAGTTAACGGTGTGGGAAAAACCACTACAATCGGAAAACTGGCTCATCAATTTAAAAAAGCCGGTAAGAAGGTCTATCTTGGTGCAGCCGATACCTTTCGCGCAGCAGCAGTTGAGCAGCTTGTCGAGTGGGGTCGTCGTGCCGATGTTCCCGTCGTGAAGCAGAATATGGGTTCCGACCCTGCATCGGTAGCATTTGACACATTATCTTCGGCCGTTGCAAATAACGCCGACGTTGTGATTATCGACACTGCCGGACGTCTGCACAATAAGGTAGGGCTTATGAACGAACTTACCAAAATTAAAAATGTGATGAAAAAAGTGTTGCCCGATGCTCCCAACGAGGTACTTTTGGTGCTTGACGGTTCAACCGGACAGAATGCTTTTGAACAGGCCAAACAGTTTACAAAGGCAACAGAGGTAACAGCTCTTGCTATAACAAAGCTCGATGGTACAGCCAAAGGCGGCGTTGTAATAGGCATTAGCGACCAGTTTAAGATACCTGTAAAATACATAGGATTGGGCGAAGGTATGGAGCATCTTCAAGTGTTCAACCGTATGGAATTTGTAGATTCACTTTTTGGATAAACAAATGATAAAAAACAGAGTAGATATAATAACAATGGGATGCTCCAAGAATCTTGTCGATTCCGAGCATCTTATGCGTCAGCTTCAGGAGTGTGGTTACGAGGTTACACACGATTGTGAAGAGCCTTGCGGTGCAATTGCTGTAATAAACACTTGTGGCTTTATCGGCGATGCTAAGGAAGAGTCAATAAATATGATTCTTGAATTTTGCGAACGTAAAGAGCAAGGCGACCTCGAACGTCTGTATGTGATGGGCTGCCTATCGGAGCGCTATCTCGACGAGCTTCGCGAAGAAATTTCGCAGGTTGACCACTTTTATGGAAAATTCAATTGGAACGAGCTTCTCGCTGACCTTAAAGAGGAATACAAACCACAGATTGCCAATGAACGCATAATTACAACCCCCGGGCATTATGCCTTCTTGAAAATCTCCGAGGGTTGCAATCGTCGTTGTGCTTATTGTGCAATTCCCATAATCACAGGCAGCCACGTGTCGCGTCCTATGGAAGAAATTCTTGACGAGGTGCGCTATCTTGTATCGCAGGGAGTAAAAGAATTTCAGATAATAGCTCAGGAACTTACATACTACGGTGTCGATTTATACAAAAAACAGTCTATAGCCGAACTTGTCGAGAAAATTTCAGACATTCAAGGGGTCGAGTGGATACGTCTGCACTATGCCTACCCATCGAATT
This sequence comes from uncultured Bacteroidaceae bacterium, assembly GCA_964470845.1. Taxonomy (GTDB): domain Bacteria; phylum Bacteroidota; class Bacteroidia; order Bacteroidales; family Bacteroidaceae; genus HGM04593. Next base: position 11,428 of record CAYYEL010000043.1, read on the forward strand.
TCCCCTACGACCTTTTGCGTGTAATGCGCGAGAGGGATAATGTGTGTAAATATCTTGATATTGCGCTCCAGCACGTGAGCACAAAAATATTGAAAAAAATGTTGCGCCACGTTACAAAAGAGGATACATATGCCCTTGTCGAGAGAATGCGAAGCGAGGTGCCGGGTATCTGTTTGCGCACAACAATGATGGTGGGCTTTCCCGGTGAGACCGAGAAAGAGTTCGAGGAGCTTGTTGAATTTGTAAAATGGGCAAAATTCGACCGTCTCGGAGCATTTTCTTACAGCGAGGAAGATGGCACATACGCTGCTCTTAATTACCGCGACAGTGTATCGCGCAAAAAGAAACAAGAGCGTCTCGACCGTCTAATGGATATTCAGCAAAGAATTTCGTCCAAGCTGAATTACGAAAAAGTAGGAAAGATATATAAGACGATTATCGACCGCATCGAGGGTGAATATTACATAGGACGCACCGAGTTCGACTCGCCCGATGTTGACACCGAGGTGCTCGTGCCTCTTTCCGGCGGCGAGTTGCAGATAGGCACATTTTACAATGTGAGAATCGACGATGCAACCGAATTTGACCTAATGGGTAAAGTGGTGCTCTGAATGTAGGGCTAAAAGAGTAAATAAAAATGAATAACAAGGAATTTATCAGTAAACTCGCTCAACGCAGCAAAATGTCTGTTACCGAAGCTACTGCAACAGTCGAAGGACTTGTCGAGCAACTTACAGATAGGCTGAAAGAGAATGACCAGATAAATATCTCGGGATTCGGAGTATTCGAGGTAAAAATGCGCCGCGAGAGAATATCCGTTAATCCAAAAACCGGACAGCGAATGCTGATTCCGCCCAAGATAGTACCCTCTTTCCGCCCGAGTGCAAAGATGAAAGATAAATTCAAAGAGACAGAAGAGTAGGGAATATGGATGCAAAGTTAAATCACTCCGACTTTAGTGCCCTGCTCGCGAAGCAGTGTAATATCTCAATGGCCAAAGCCGATAATTTTACAAAGGCTTTTTTTGATATTTTAGTAGAAGGGCTTGCGGCTGACGGCATTGTAAAAATTAACGGCCTTGGAACATTTAAGATGATAGATGTTGCAAGCCGTGGCAGTGTGAATGTAAATACAGGTGAAAAAATTGAGATAAAAGGGCATCGCAAATTGACCTTTTTACCGGCCGATACATTGAAAGAGAATGTGAATCAGCCTTTTGCAATGTTCGAGCCTGTTGAGGTTGACGATGATTATAACGATGATGCCGAGGATGAATCGGCCACAGAACAATCACCAGCCGTCGAGCCTCTGCCGGCTGAGGAAAAAACTATCGCCGAGGAAGAGCCCGCCGTCGAGCCTCTGCCTGCCGAGGAAAAGAAACCCGCAGCCGCAGAAGAGCCTGCTACCGAGCCTCTGCCTGCCGAGGAAAAAACTATCGCCGTCGAGGAAGAGCCCGCCACCGAGCCAACAGTAAAAAAGCGACTGGTTGTAAAATCAATACTTTATACCTTATTCATAATAATATTATGCTCGTTGGCGCTTATCTTAATAAACCGCAATAGTAAAAGCGAAAATATAGAGCCGGCCGCACCAATTATTGCAGAAAAAACAGTACAACAACCCCAAATAAAGCCCGATACAATACCGGTGGCAGCCGTTGCACCGCAGGTCGAACCGGTAAAAGAGTTTATTCTCGTCGAGCAGATGAATAATTTGCCGCTTGCACAGGTAACGATAAAAGATACAATAATTTATCGTCCGGCTGGTACAATGACAATACACCGCATAGGGCTCGATGAGACACTGACTAAAATATCATTAAAATATTTTAAAGACAAGCGATTGTGGCCCTATATTGTCCATTATAACAATATAAAAGATTATAACAAACTCGAAATTGGAACCGAGCTGCAAATTCCACATCTTGTACCACGCAATTGATACAATAAGTTAAACTTTGCTTAACACAAACAGATGTTAAGCCTATTTTCAGAAAATTAACACATTAAGTTAATAGAAACAGCTACATTTGGCAATGTAAAAAAATAATAGAATAAAAACATAAATTATGAATGCAACAATAGACATTCGTGAACTGAATGAAATGATTGAAAAGCAGAGTGGTTTTGTAACTAATCTGCAAGCCGGTATGGATCAAGTGATAGTTGGTCAGAAACATCTTGTCGAGTCGTTGCTCATTGGATTATTGGCCGATGGACACGTGCTTCTCGAAGGTGTTCCGGGTCTTGCGAAGACATTGGCCATTAAGACATTGTCCAATCTTATTGATGCCGATTTCAGCCGCATACAGTTTACCCCCGACCTTCTGCCCGCCGACGTTATTGGTACAATGGTATATAGCCAGAAAGAGGAAGCATTCAAGCCCAATCGCGGCCCTGTATTTGCTAATTTTGTACTTGCCGACGAGATTAACCGTGCTCCGGCCAAGGTACAGAGTGCGCTGCTTGAGGCTATGCAAGAGCGTCAGGTTACAATAGGTAAAGAGACTTTCCGTTTGCCCGAGCCTTTCCTTGTGCTTGCTACACAGAACCCAATAGAACAAGAAGGAACATATCCCTTACCCGAGGCGCAGGTCGATCGTTTTATGTTGAAAGTAGTGATAGGTTATCCCGAAATTTCCGAAGAAAAACGAATAATACGTCAAAATATAACAGGCGAGAAAGTAACAGTACGTCCCATCCTAAAACCCGAAGAGATAATCGAAGCACGTAAAGTAGTGCGTAAGGTATATCTCGATGAAAAAATAGAACAATACATTGCAGATATTGTATTTGCGACACGTTACCCCGAAAAATACGGCCTTAAGGAACTAAAAGATATGATTGCATTCGGCGGTTCGCCCCGTGCATCTATAAATTTGGCATTAGCGGCACGTGCATACGCATTTATCAAACGTCGCGGCTATGTAATTCCCGAGGATGTGCGTGCTGTAGCCCACGACGTATTACGCCATCGTATCGGACTAAGCTACGAGGCCGAAGCAAGCAACGTCTCGGCCGACGAAATTGTTAGCCGTATATTAAATAAAGTCGAGGTACCCTAATCCTACTTTATGGAGACCACAGAGCTATTAAAAAAGGTACGTAAGATTGAGATAAAGACCCGTGGGCTATCCTATAATATCTTTGCAGGACAGTATCACAGCGCCTTTAAAGGACGTGGTATGTCCTTTAGTGAGGTGCGCGAGTATCAATATGGCGACGATGTTCGCGATATTGATTGGAACGTAACAGCTCGTTTCAACAAGCCCTACGTGAAGGTATTTGAAGAGGAGCGCGAGCTTACAGTGATGCTGCTTGTCGATGTATCGCAGAGCCTTGACTTTGGAACAGTCAAACAGACTAAACGAGATATGCTCACCGAGATTGCAGCAACAATTGCATTTGCGGCAATACAGAACAACGACAAGATAGGAGTTATTTTTTTCTCGGACAGAATAGAAAAATTTATCCCTCCTCAAAAGGGTCGCAAGCATATCCTTTACATAATACGCGAGTTACTCAACTTTGAACCCGAGAGTGGAAACACCAATATTAAAGTGCCTCTTGAGTTTCTGACCAATGCTTTAAAGAAGCGTTGTACAGCGTTTATTATGAGCGATTTTATTGCAAGCCCCGATTATCTTAATGCTCTGACAATTGCCAATCGCAAGCACGATATTGTGGCATTGCAGGTGTATGATCGTCGTTTGGCCGAGTTGCCCGACGTTGGTCTAATGAAAGTACGCGATGCCGAGACGGGACAAGAGATGTACATCGACACCTCCTCGTCCAAGGTACGACAGGCACAGCGTGAGTGGTGGAACAATCAGTGTGCAACGGTCAGTGATATACTTAAAAAGAGTAGGGTAGATTCTGTTTCGGTGCGCACCGACCAAGACTATGTTAAAGCGCTTATGACTCTTTTTGCCCAACGTGGATAATTGGTTGTAGCATTTTCAAATGTTATTGTAAGTAGATGGAAAAGAGACTATTTTCGATATTATTTTTATTTCTTCTCATTATTACAGGAGTACAGGCGCAGAACGTCGTTGTAAATGCCGAGATCGACTCGGTGCAACGCTTCATAGGAGAACAGGCCAAGATTAAATTAGTTGTCAGTTACGATGCAAACAAACGCCTTGTAATGCCGAACTTTGACAAGGAAATTGTCGAGGGTGTCGAAATTCTTGAACATAAGATTGATACCCTTGTACTGAACGATGCAAAGCGTTTCTCTGTAACACACGAATATACCGTAACATCATTTGATACGGCACTGTATGTTATTCCGCCATTTGAAGTGCTTGTCGAGGGCAATCCCTACTATTCGCAAGAACTTGCAATGGCTGTATATACCTTTCCGGTAGATACCGCAAATGTAGAGCAATTTTTTGGTCCAAAGGATATATGGCACATTCCGCTCGAGTGGCAGGATGTACGTGACAGTGTAGTATATTCGGTTCTTTTGATTCTTTTTGTGGCAGCCTTGACGTATGTAATTATCTCGTACATAAGAAATAAGCCCATAATAAGAATAATAAAGATTAAACCCAAAATTCCGGCTCACGTGCTTGCAAAAATCGAGCTTGAGAAAATAAAAAACAGTGGCGAATGGCGTACAACCGATAACAGCAAGGAGTTTTATACGGCAATAACCGATGCTTTGCGACAATATGTAAGCGAGCGTTTCGGCTTTAACGCCACCGAGATGACCACTGACGAGATTATTACAAACTTAAAAAAACATCTTGATAAGGATAATGTAAAAGAATTGCGCGAAATTCTATCGACTGCCGACCTTGTTAAATTTGCAAAATATAACCCTCCGATGAACGAGAATGACCGTAATCTGATGGGAATAATTGAATTTGTCGAGAATACAAAGCCCGAAGTAAAAGAAGAGCAGCAGCCTACTGAACGTCGTGTGGTAGATGAACGCTCGGCACGCGAGAAGAGACTTTTGCTCGAACTGATAATTTTCTTGGTCATCCTCGCGCTAATAGTGCTTGTGCTGTTGATAATAGAGTTATATAACCTTTTAAGTTAATTAAGTGAATATGGTTCTACTGAATATAGGCTGTCTGTTACTTTTTATACCACTGATAGGTTACATTCTATGGTATATTCTAAAAGGATGCCACGTCAATCCGGCGATGAAAATATCAACCACGTTGCCCTATCTGAAAGGTGTAAAAACCTATAAGAATTATCTTATACATCTGCCATTTGCGATGCGTGTGCTGGCGCTCTCAATGGTCATTATAGTACTTGCACGTCCGCAATCGACTAATCATTGGCAAAATACCGAGGTCGAGGGAATTGACATAATGCTTGCAATGGACGTATCAACAAGTATGCTTGCTATGGATCTTAAGCCCAATAGGTTAGAGGCTGCCAAGCAGGTTGCAGCCGAGTTTGTGAACGGACGTCCCAACGACAATATAGGATTAACGATTTTTGCAGGCGAGAGTTTTACGCAGTGCCCGTTGACTATCGACCATACAGTGATGCTCAATATGCTTAATTCAGTAAAATGCGACATTGCAGCACAGGGTATCATCGAGGATGGAACAGCAATAGGAATGGGCATAGCCAATGCTGTTACGCGATTGAAAGAGAGCAAGGCAAAGTCGAAAGTGATAATTCTGCTCACCGACGGTTCGAACAACAGCGGCGAAATATCACCCGAAATGGCCGCCGATATTGCCAAACAGTTTGGTATAAGGGTCTATACAATAGGTGTGGGAAAAAATGGTGAAGCACCTTATCCCTATGGAGGACAAATTATAAATGTCCCCGTTGAGATAGACGAAAATACATTGACCAAAATAGCTGATATAACCGATGGCGGATATTATAGAGCTACAAGCAACAACAAACTGAAAGAGGTTTACGAGCAAATAGATAAACTCGAACGTACAAAATTGAATGTCAAGGAATTTTCTTCGCGCGAAGAGGAATATCCTGTATTTGCACTCATTGCATTCGCAGCCCTGCTTGTCGAAATGTTGCTACGTAATACCATATTAAAAAGAATACCTTAAAAGAGAGTAGTTATGAAATTTGTAAACCCGGAATTTTTTTACCTCTTTATTATACCTGTTCTTTTGTTGGTAATATTTATCTATTCTAATTACAGACGAACAAAAAGAATAAGGAAATATGGCGAACAGAAACTGCTTGAGGAACTTATGCCCGACGTCTCGCAATATCGCCCGACTGTAAAATTTTGGCTGTCGCTTTTTGCAATGGCACTGCTCATAGTGGTGCTTGCGCGTCCACAATTCGGTTCAAAGAAAGAGACCGTTACACGGCAGGGCATAGAGACTGTAATTGCACTCGATATTTCCAATTCGATGCTTGCCGAGGATATTGCACCCAACCGTCTCGAAAAGGCTAAGAACATAATATCAAAACTGATAGATAATTTCGAGAATGACAAAGTGGGGCTCATTGTCTTTGCCGGCGATGCGTTTGTGCAGTTGCCTATAACCAACGATTTTATATCTGCCAAAATGTTTTTGAACAGCATCAACCCTTCGTTAATATCACGTCAGGGTACAGATATTGGAGCTGCAATAAATCTGGCAATGAAGAGTTTCACACCCAATGACGAGGTAGGAAAGGCAATAATAGTTATTACTGACGGCGAGAACCACGAGGGTGGTGCCGAAGAAGCAGCAAAGCAAGCGGCTCAAAAAGGAATGAGTGTCTATATGCTTGGTGTGGGAACAACCGATGGTGCGCCCATTCCCACCGGAAATGCCAATGAATTCCGCAAAGACAAAGACGGCAATGTAGTAATGACAAGGCTGAACGAAACGATGGGACAACAGGTGGCAAGTGCAGGTAACGGTGCATACATAAGAGTAGATAATACCAACAACGCACAGAAACTGCTATTGAAAGAGATTGACAAACTCGCAAAAGCAGATGTAACAACTGAAGTATATAGCGAATATGACGAGCAATTCGAGTTTATAGCTTGGATGGTGCTTCTGTTGCTTACATTAGACATTCTGCTATTAGAGGGTAAAAGTCGTTGGACGCGCAATATTAAACTTTTTGAAGAACGAAAATAAGAAGTTGACAGAATTATGTTCAGGATAAAATATATATTCTTAATTGCATCGCTTTTTGTGATAGCCTCGGCAGGCGCACAAAAGAACTATCGAGAGCATCTGCGCAGCGGTAATAAAATGTATGCCGATAGTATATATGATAAGTCGGAAATCGAGTATAGAAAAGCCATAGAAAAAGATGGAAAAGATGCCGATGCTCATTTTAATTTGGGTAATGCACTGCTCTTCCAAAATAAAGGAGAGGAGGCGTTGAAGGAGTATGAACTTGCGGCAATGTACGAATCGGACAAGGAGCGTTTGGCACAAGTTTATCACAACTCAGGCGTGCTTATGCAGGCGGCAAAAGATTACAAAAATGCCGTCGAGGCCTACAAACAGGCGCTTCGCAACAATCCCAATGACGATGAAACACGTTATAATCTTGCACTTGCAATGAGTCAGCTTAAAAAACAGCAGCAAGACAAAGAACAAGAACAAGAGCAGCAACAACAGCAACAAGACCAACAACAGCAGCAACAAGACCAACAACAGCAAGAGCAACAACAAAATCAGCAGCAAAACCAACAGCAGCAAGACCAACAACAGCAGCAACAAGGCCAACAGCAACAACAGCAAATGTCAAAAGAGACAGCGCAACAACTGCTTGAAGCTGCAATGCAAGACGAAAAAGAGGTTCAAGAGAAAGTGAAAAAAATGTTGCAACTAAAAGGACGAAAATTGGAAAAAGATTGGTAACACATAAAGATGGATGAATGAGGTGAAAAGAGCCTTAAAATTCATTACTTTATACTATCTTCGCAAAATATTTCAAAAGAAAGATGAAAAGAGTACTATTTACCATAATAGGGATTATAGCATTAACCTTGCCGGCCGTGGCCGATGAGGTCTCATTTGTAATTTCGGCGCCCGATGCAGTAGAAGCCGGACAATATTTCAGAGTAAGTTACACTGTTAATCGCGGTAATGTGAAAGAGCCGCGCGTTTCGTTCACCGATTTTGAAGTACTATCGGGACCCAACCGTTCAACCTCGGTAAGACACAGCAATTACAACGGAGTAACTGAAACTATTCACACAGTAACATTCAACTACACTCTTATGGCCTCGAAAGAGGGTAGTTTCACGCTGCCGTCGGCCACAATAGAAGTTGATGGCAAGCAATATAAGTCGAACAACGCAACAATAAAAGTTTTACCGGCCGACAAAGTTTCGGGAGCAAATGGCAGTCGTGGCGGTAGCTCGGGCCGTAGCCGTGTAAAACAAAAAATTGGCACAGCTATTTTGCTTCGTGACAATATCTTTCAG
>CAYYEL010000044.1:0-19685 GCA_964470845.1 uncultured Bacteroidaceae bacterium
TGCACCTATCACAGTGCCTTCGCAGGATATGGTTCTTGGATTATACTATATTACAAAATTGCGCGAGGGTGCCAAGGGCTCGGGAATGACATTCTATGGTCCCGAGGAGGCGTTAATCGCATATAATCAAGGTCGTGTGGCTATTCACGCACCGGTAAAGGTGATGGTCGAGGATCGCGACGAGAATGGCGAATACGTACAGGTTCTGCGCGAGACATCAGTGGGTCGCGTAATTGTGAACCAACTCGTACCGCGTGAGATGGGTTATATTAACACTATTATATCAAAGAAATCTTTGCGCGATATAATCAGCGAGGTAATTAAACGCGTGGGCGTTGCACGCTCGGCCGAATTCCTTGATGGCGTTAAGAACCTCGGTTATCAGATGGCATTCAAGGGAGGTCTTTCGTTCAACCTCGATGATGTTATCATCCCCAAAGAGAAAGAGGAACTTGTGCGCAAGGGTAACGAGAAGGTCGAGGAGATTTTGGCCGAGTATAACCTTGGTCTTATCACCGACAAAGAGCGTTACAACAAGGTTGTCGATGAATGGACGCACGTTAACAGCGACCTTGCCGATGTTCTTATGAAGACCATTGCAGCCGACGATCAAGGCTTTAACTCGGTGTATATGATGCTCGATTCGGGTGCCCGTGGTTCGCGCGACCAGATTCGTCAGCTCTCGGGTATGCGTGGTCTTATGGCTAAGCCTCAGAAGGCCGGTGCCGAGGGTGCACAGATTATCGAGAACCCGATTCTTTCAAACTTTAAAGAGGGTCTTTCGGTGCTTGAGTACTTTATCTCGTCGCACGGTGCGCGTAAGGGTCTTGCCGATACCGCTCTAAAGACTGCCGACGCAGGTTATCTGACACGTCGTTTGGTTGACGTATCGCACGATGTGATTATCAACGAAGAGGATTGCGGCACATTGCGTGGTCTTGTATGCACAGCGCTTAAGAACGGCGACGACGTTGTTGCCAAATTGGGCGACCGTATTATGGGCCGTGTATCGGTACACGACGTTATTCATCCCACGACAGGAAAGGTAATTGTTGCCTCGGGCGAGCTTATCACCGAGGAGATTGCCGACGAGATAGAAAAATCGCCCATCGAGAGCGTCGAGATACGTTCGGTACTCACCTGCGAGTCGAAACACGGTGTTTGTGCAAAGTGCTACGGACGCAACCTTGCTACACAGCGTATGGTCGAGAAGGGCGAGGCTGTGGGTGTTATTGCAGCACAGTCAATCGGTGAGCCGGGTACACAGCTTACACTGCGTACATTCCACGCCGGAGGTACAGCTGCCAATATCGCAGCCGATGCAAGCATCAAGGCTAAGCACACATCACGTCTGAAATTCGAGGAGCTTCGTACAGTAGATACAATTGATATTGACGGCTCGCCTGTTAAGATTGTAGTGAGTCGTTTGAGCGAGGTGCGCTTTGTGGATGTAAACACAGGTATTGTACTCTCGGCACATAATATTCCTTACGGTTCAAAACTCTATGCAGCCGAGGACGAGCTTGTCGAGCCCGGAAAAGTGGTTGCATCTTGGGACCCCTTCAACGCAGTAATTGTTACCGAGGTTGCAGGTAAGGTCGAGTTTGAGTCGGTAATTGAAAATATTACATATAAGGTTGAGACTGACGAAAGTACAGGCTTGCACGAGGTGGTAATCATCGAGTCGAAAGACAAGAACAAGATACCTACCATTCACATCAACGACGAGAATGGAAACTCGCTGCACAACTATAACCTCCCCGTGGGCGGCCACGTAGTTGTAGATAACAATCAAGTGCTTAAAGCCGGAGATGTTCTGGTTAAGATTCCTCGCGTATTTGGTAATGCGGGTGATATTACCGGAGGTCTTCCCCGTGTAACCGAGTTGTTCGAGGCTCGTAATCCGTCGAATCCAGCCGTTGTATCCGAGATTGACGGTGAGGTATCAATGGGTAAGGTTAAACGTGGTAATCGCGAGATTATAGTAACCTCAAAGGTGGGCGACGTGAAGAAATATCTTGTGGCCCTCTCGAAACAGATTCTGGTACAGGATGGCGACTACGTGCGTGCAGGAACACCTCTGTCGGACGGCGCAATCACTCCCTCGGATATTCTTGCCATTAAGGGACCCACCGCAGTGCAAGAGTATATAGTTAACGAGGCACAGGACGTTTACCGTTCACAGGGTGTGAAGATTAACGATAAACACTTCGAGATTATCGTACGTCAGATGATGCGTAAGGTTCAGATTAACGAGCCCGGTGATACTCGCTTCCTTGAATTGCAGATTGTCGATAAACTCGACTTCCAAGAAGAGAATGACCGCATTTGGGGTAAGAAAGTGGTTGTCGATGCCGGCGACTCCGAGAATCTTAAACCCGGACAGATTGTAACAGCCCGTAAACTGCGCGATGAGAATAGTGCACTGAAGCGCCGCGACCTTAAGCCTGTTGTATCACGCGATGCAGTACCTGCAACATCGACACAGATTCTGCAAGGTATCACACGTGCTGCACTTCAGACATCGAGCTTTATGTCGGCTGCATCGTTCCAAGAGACGACAAAGGTTCTTAACGAGGCTGCAATAAATATGAAGAGCGACTATCTGTTGGGAATGAAGGAGAATGTAATCTGCGGACACCTTATCCCCGCCGGTACAGGACAGCGCGACTTCAGCCGCATAATCGTTGGCTCGAAAGAAGACCACGACCGTCTGATGGCCAATAAGCGTGCTGTGCTCGATATTGCAAAGTTAGGTGCCGAGGAGTAATAGAAGATTATTTCAACGACAATAATCAAGAGGGCGTATCAAAAAACTGATACGCCCTCTTTTCATTTAGTGATGATAATTTTGTAAATATTGAAAAAAGGAGTAATTTTGCAAAGATTTATTTTCGGGGAGTATGAGCAAAATAATTCAAATAGATGTAGAGAAGATACTGGCCGATAAAGCCGGTAAAAAAGCACGTTATATACCTCGATTCTTAGTGTCATATCTAAAGAAAATAATCCATCAGGATGAGGTTAACTGCTTTTTGAAGGACAACAGCGATAAATTCGGGCTCGATTTTATTCGTTCATTTATGAAATTCTTCAATAACTCGTTTGATGTTCGCGGGCTCGAAAATCTGCCCGATGATGGTCGCTTTACATTTGTCAGCAACCACCCGCTTGGTGCTCAGGACGGATTAGGACTGGGACTTATCTTGGGCGAGCATTACGAGGGACGCATAAAATTCCTTGTCAACGACCTACTGATGAATATACCCCAAATAGCCTCACTCTTTATCCCAATAAATAAGACTGGCAAACAATCACGCAATCTGCCACAGCAGGTGTCTGCTGCTTTTCAGAGCGACAATCACATTGTAATGTTCCCCGCCGGAATATGTTCGCGCAAGCAGAAAGGTGTGATACGCGATCTTGAATGGAAAAAAACATTCATAGTAAAGAGTGTTCAGACACAACGTGATATTGTTCCCATACATTTCGAGGGACAAAATTCGGACTTCTTTTATCGCTTAGCCAACATAAACAAGATGCTTGGTATAAAATTCAATATAGCAATGCTATATTTGAGTGATGAGATGTTCAAGAATAAGAATAAGAATTTTACAGTTACAATAGGCAAGCCTATACCTTGGCAGACATTCGATAGCAGTCGCAAGCCGGCCGAGTGGGCACAATATGTTCAGGATATTGTATATGGCCTTAAGTGATTTTAATATCTGATACTATGGAAGAGATTATTGCTCCGGTTCCCAAAGAACTTCTTAGAGCCGAACTGACCGAAGATAAGCGTTTGCGATTTACGCATCGCAGTAACAATGAAATATATGTGCTTACAGCAGCCGATTCACCCAATGTAATGCGTGAGATAGGCCGTCTGCGCGAGATTGCTTTCCGTGCAGCGGGGGGCGGTAGTGGAAAATCGGTCGATATTGACGAGTTTGATACAATGGAGAACCCCTACAAGCAGATTGTAGTGTGGAATCCCGACGCCGACGATATTGTAGGCGGTTATCGTTTTATTCACGGTGCCGACGTGCGTTTCGATGCTAATGGCGAGCCTATTCTTGCCACAGCGCATAATATGTTTAAATTCTCGAAACGCTTTATCGAGGAGTTTTTGCCTGTAACGGTAGAGCTTGGACGCTCGTTTGTGTCGCTTGAGTATCAATCGACACGTATGGGCTCTAAAAGCCTGTACGCCCTTGATAATCTGTGGGACGGCCTTGGAGCACTGACAGTGGTTATTCCCAATGTAAAGTATCTCTTTGGAAAGGTTACAATGTATCCCTCGTACGACAAGCACGCACGCGACCTTATACTGTACTTTTTGAAGAAACATTTTGCCGACCCCGATCGTCTAATCGAGCCACTTACTCCACTACAATTCGAGGAAGATGAGGCCGGTCTTGCAGCAGTGCTCTGTGGCGATAGTTTCAAGGCCGATTATCGCATCCTGAAAAGCGAGGTGCACAAAGTGGGGCTGAGTATTCCTCCATTGGTAAATGCCTATATGGGTCTCTCGCCCACTATGAAAATATTCGGAACAGCAGTAAATACCGATTTTGGAAATGTCGAGGAGACAGGAATTTTTATTGCGGTGAACGAGATTATCGAGGATAAATATGTAAGATACATAGAGTCTTTTGCCAAGCAAAATCCTGCGTCCATAAGTATTACTTCGGGAGCAAACAAAGTGTTCTTCCATTCAACCGAGAAAGAGACAAAAGAGTAATATAAAAAAGAGAATAGAGAACTCCGAAACAATATTCAGCTTTCGGAGTTTTCAATTTAATATAGATAATTATGAAAGTGGAAATAATAAACCGTTCTAAACATCAACTGCCCACTTATGCAACGAATTTGTCGGCAGGAATGGATTTAAGAGCAAATATTGACGAGCCTATTGTGTTACAGCCTTTACAGCGTGTGTTGGTACCCACGGGGCTTTATATGGCATTGCCGGCAGGCTATGAGGCGCAGGTGCGTCCACGTAGCGGCCTTGCAATAAAAAAAGGTGTAACTGTGCTTAACTCTCCCGGTACTATAGACGCCGATTATAGAGGCGAGGTGTGTGTAATTTTGGTTAACCTCTCTTCGGAGCCCTTTACAATTGCCGATGGTGAGCGCATCGCACAGATGGTGATTGCGCGACACGAGCAGGTCGAGTGGCGGCCGGTTGAGGCGCTTGGCGCAACCGAGCGTGGCGAGGGAGGCTTTGGACACACCGGAGTTTAATTTGCTATGAGCGCAGCCATTGCCATATTCTTATTATTGCAGTTTGTGCAACCGTCGGCGGCTAATGAGGGTGCTGTCGGCGACACTCTTTGTGTGCAGATGGATGAGTGCGACACGGTTGCCCGTGAACGTGCATTCGATTATTTTTTCCTTGAGGCATTGTCGTTGCGTGAGCAGGAGCGTTACGACGAGGCCTTCGACTTTTTTGAGCATTGTTTGTGGCTACAGCCCGGTTCATCGGCTGTATCCTATGAACTATACTCAATGTACGCCTATCTGGGACGTAAGGAAGAGGCTCTTGCAATGATGCAGCGTGCAGCCGAGGGCGACCCCGGAAATTTCTGGTATCGTTCGATGCTGGCAATGGCCTACGAGGATGAAGGGCTTAATGATAAAGCCATTGAGGTGTATGAGGCAATGGCCGAGGATTTTAGCTCTAATAGCACAGTGTTTATGGCGCTTGCTTCGGCCTACGTCGATAAGGGCGATTATGCCCGCGCAATAGGGGCATTCGACCAGATAGAGCGCATCGAGGGTAAGAACGAGCAGTTAACACTTGAGAAGTATCGCCTATATATGATGATGCACAATAAGGAGAAGGCGATTGGCGAGCTTCAAGAGCTTATCGACGAGTATCCCGACGACTTTACGGCAAAGGTCTTTTTAGGGGGTACATATTTAGAGTTTGGAGATACTCTGAAGGCTTTCGACATATATAATAGCATTATCAGTGCCGACCCGACAAACGTCCTTGTGCAGAAATCAATCGCCGATTATTATCAACGTCTGGGTAATGACAGTCTTTTTACCGATGCTGTTGAGAAGCTGCTCTTCAACGAGCGTTTCACAGGCGATGAGCGGCTTGAGGTAATTGTCCGCTTTACGGCTTATAAAGAGCAAATTAGCGGTGTCGAGTATAATATCGACCTTCTGCGTCGTCTGATAAAAGTACCTGTCGCTCAATCGGCTACTGCCGAGTTACTTGCACGATATATGGAGTTAAAGAAGATGCCGCAAGACAGCATCAATCCTATACTTGAGCAGATACTGAGATTCGAGCCCGAGAATAACTATGCACAGACGAAACTGCTTGTGTCGGCCATAAAAAACGAGAATTACGACGAGGTTATACTACGTTGCGACACAGCCCTTCTGTACAATCCCGAGGTGCTTGAATTGTACTATTTCAAAGGTGTCTCTCTGCATAATAGAGATAGAAGTGAAGAGGCGCTTGCGACCATTGAGGCGGGACTCTCGAAACGCACCGATAATGATGCTGCCGAGTTTGTATCGGAGTTGTTCGCGTTTGTCGGCGACCTCTACCACGAGTTTGGCGATACAAAAGCCTGCTACCTTGCCTATGATACAGCGCTTGTGTATAACAAAGATAATATAACCGTGCTCAACAACTATGCCTATTTCCTTGCACTCGACGGCATAGAACTTGAAAAGGCTCTTGAGATGAGTCATAAGACACTTCTTCGCGAGCACGATAATATTACATATATCGACACTTATATGTGGATACTCTTTATGCTCGAACGCTACCAAGAGGCAAAAGGTTATGCCATAAAACTACTGTCGCTTGCCGACGAAGCAGACAAGGATGCAGTCCTTTATGCTCATTGCGGTGATATTTTTGCCAAATGCGGCGATATTCAGCGAGCAGTAGAGTTGTGGATTAAGGCTCGTGAGAAGGGCGATACATCAAAGATACTTGAGAAAAAGATTAAACGCCGTAAATATATCCCCGATGGAAAGAAGAAAAAATAGAATATTGTTGCTGTTTGTTGTGCTTTCATTGGTTGTAAGCGGTTGCCGCTCGACAAAAAGCCCGGCAGAGGGGAGCATCAAAGGAAATATCACGCTTTCCGAACTTGAAAGTATGGAGGCTTTTGCTCCTGCACCTGCAAGTATCTACTCGAAACTCAAACTCAAGGCCGAGATTGGCGATAAGAAACTCTCGACAAGCGGAACGCTGGGCATCGAGGAGGACAAAGGCGTGCGTATAGGGATTACGGCATTAGGGCTGTTCGAGATTGCACGCCTCGAACTTACTCCCACCACAGCGCAGATAATTAACAAGGTTGACAGCGAATATGCCTCGATTGACTACTCGTCGATTGCACTGCTCAAGCAGTCGGGGTTGGGGTATAATATTTTACAGGCGATACTGCTTAATGTCCCATTTTCTCCCGATGGTGCAACATCAGTCGAGGCGTTACCGACAATGAGAATAACTCGTGAGGGTAATGAGGTCTCACTTATCACGCCCCAAAAAGGCTCTGTTCAATATACATTTTATGTGGATGTTACAACCGGTAAACTGATAAAAACACAAGGCCTCTATAACGAGACAGTAAAGGTTGTTTGTCTGTATAGCGACTTTACATCCATTGACGGGCGCAGCTTTCCAAGTAATATAAGACTTGAGGTCGAGGGGCTTGCTACACCACTTAAACTCTATTTGCAGCTTGGCAATATACGCTTCGGTAATTTTACATTCAAGAGTACTGACACGCGCTCAATGGAGCGATTAGAATTTAATAAGCTTCTGGATGCAATAAAATAGTCGTCCGAATATTCGGCAGATGAAATAATAAGTATTATCTTAGAGGCTGTTTTAAATATCTGTTAAAATAAGCCTCGAAAAATACGTCAAACAATGAGCCGATACACAATAAAGAATATTCTCTTATTCCTACTGCTTTTTACATTCTCGTGTGCCGCTTTTGGACAAAAGACGGTCAAGGAGATGCGTCGTCGTGCAGGTAATCTGCAAAAGGAGATAACAGCCAAGGAGAGCATCCTAAAATCATCGCAGAAGGATGTAAAAAGCAAGATGCAGAATCTTGAGCTCATTAACGCGCGTATAAAAGATAACAAACAATTGCTGGGGCTGTTGAACGACGAGCTGAAAATGCTCGACGACACAATAGCTGCACTGAATGAAGAGGTTGCTTCGACCGAAAAGTCGGTAGGGGTTGCACGCGACGAGTATGCCGAGGCACTGCGTCGTGCCCGACACCACGCAACCTTTCAGGATAAATTGCTTTTCATTGTATCGGCCAAGGACTTTAATACTATGGTGCGTCGCTACCGTTATATAGGTAACTATATGAACGCTCATCGCAAGATAGGTGCAGAGCTTATTGAGTATATAGCTCGTTTGCAAGAGAGACGCGCTCATCTCGATACAGTACGCGCCTCGAAGAGCGCCTCGTTGCAGCAGCACAGGCAACAGCGCGAGCAGCTTCAGGGGCTTGAGAAAGAGCAACGTACTCTTGTTAATGAGTTGCAACGCGAGTCGAAAAAGGTGCAAAAGGAGCTTGAGAAACAGCGCAAGCAATTGAATAAACTGAATGCCGAGATTGACCGCATTATAGAGGCCGAGATTGAGGCGCAACGTAAACGTGCCGAGGCTGCTGCGCGTGCCCAAGCAGCAAAAGGTAGTACGGGAAAAGGAAAATCCTCGGCCGAACGTACCAATGCAGGAGTGAGCGCAATGAGCGGTGATTTCCTAAAGAACAAGGGTAGATTGCCCGTGCCAATAACAGGCCCTTATCACGTTGTATCCGACTATGGCAAACGCAAGGGAGTAATGGGAAAAGGCAATGTGCTCATCGATAATGGAGGAATCATAATTCAAGGGCGCGACGGCGCTCAGGCACGCTGTATCTTCGAGGGCGAGGTATCGGCAGTATATCGTACCGCCGACTATGCGTTGGTGCTTGTGCGCCACGACGAGTATATCTCGGTCTATTGTCAGCTCGAAAAAATACACGTCAAGAATGGACAGAAGGTGAGTGCCGGAACAATTATAGGTGATGTTGCACGCGACGCCTCGGGGCACACGCGACTGCTCTTCCAGTTGCGTAAGGAGAAACAGAAACTCAACCCTTCGCTGTGGCTTAAACTGTAAAAGACTGCTTTTATAGCTATAAAGTGGATTAAGTCAGTCGTCACGTGATATTCTTGCCACATAATCGTAGTGAGTGCCGTCCATACACTTTTCGCACTTCAGGCCGGCAGCGGTGGCATAGTAGGCAAGCGTCTCAAAGTCGATGTACAGCCAATCGAACGTAGAGCCTTTCACTCCCTTATATCGCATCTCAAAATCTACCTCACCATAATATTTACCTGCAAGGTCGATGCAGAATGAGCCATCCTCTTCTTCAAAAATATAGCGCAGGTCGGATGAGTCTAATAGCAACTGTCCGTCCGTAGATAGCAGGCGCTTTACACGGCGCATAAACTGTGGCATACGCTCGACCTTGCCTACAATTCCTATTCCATTCATTGCCATAAGAATGGTGTCGAATTTTTCGTCAAATGTTTCGTCGAAGAAATTTATTGCGCGGGCCTCTATTCCTCGCTGCTGCATAACCTGTACCGACTGCTCCGAGATGTCAATGGCAACAACCTCGTGCCCGCGTGCCATAAGCTCTAATGAGTGGCAACCCGAGCCTGCACCAACGTCGAGTACACGCCCACGTGCCTGCCTTATCATCTCTTGTTCGAGTGGCGGCATTGTCTCGTATGTGCGAAAAAGCGTGGCTACGGGAATCTCATCCTCGTAGAACATAGACGAAAGTACACGCAGCTTGGCAGCTTTGCCGGTCGAGTGATATTCGGCAATGGCACGTCCCATAGGGTCTTTACGCGCCTCTAACAGGGTGTTGTCCATATTATAGTTGTAGCTTTTTTATTATAATATCGGCTATTTTCTGTGGAGGAATATTCATACAGCGGTAGTCGTCGTAGCGGCAGGGTTTATCGCCGAATATGGAGCAGGGACGGCACTCTAAGGGTAGCTCGATACAATCCTCTTCTTTCTGACGCCAACCCAAGAATCCGGCCAATGGCGACGTTGCTCCCCAAATGGAGAGTGCGGGAGTGTTTACAAGTGAGGCCATATGCATATTGGCCGAGTCCATACACAGCATTGCGTCAAGGTGGCTGATTAGGCACAACTCGCCGCTAAAATTGCTCTTTCCTATGAATGATATTACATTGTCAAAGTCGCGACACCAACTATTGACAGTGAACTCCTCCTCGGCTCCGTTGCCGAAGCAGATTATTTTTATCCCTTTTTGTTTCGACAGCAACTCGACCACACGGCGCATAAGCTCAATGGGATATATTTTGCCTTTGTGGCGGGCAAATGGGGCTACTCCCAACCATTTATCGCTGCCTTTGGCGGGTAGTGTGTCCGAGAAACTGCTGATGTCGCCTCTCTTATCGTTGAATAGCGATATAAAATTCGGCTCAAACGGTAGCCCCAGACGGGTGAATACGTCGCGGTAGCGCTCGAATGTGCTTGTCAGGTGCTCTTTTTGTTTGTTGCACCGGCGTGTGAGGCGTCTCTTCTCGATGCGCCCTTTTATTATGTGCTCGGTGCGCACGTCGGCAAGGGCAAAGAACATACGCAGAATCTTGGTGCGCAGTACATCGTGCAGGTCGGCAAAGGCATCGGGTGAGTATAGTGTGTTCAGCTCTTTGTATAGTTTGCGCAGTCCGAGTGCTCCTTTGTAATTGTCAAGGTCGATGCCGTGAAACAGCAGGTTCTGCGGTGCATTTATAAAAAACTGACCGAATCTTTTGCGGCTCACCATTATGAAGCGGTGCTCGGGGTATGTGGCAGCCATCGAATAAAGCAATGGTATTGTCATTGCAATATCGCCCACGGCCGAGAAACGTGTAATGAGGATTGTGCGTTGCCCGTTATTTTTTGCCTGCACCATAAAGAACGGGATTCAATGAGGGGTCGTTGTACATCTTCATCTGTCGATACACTTTCATATATTTGCGTCCGGCAGCAATGTCGTCGAGCAGTTGTCCGATAGAGATTGTCATATCTTTGTATTGCTCGGTCAGTACATTGAGCTTGGCCTGACATTTTGCACGATGCTCGTCGCTTACGTCGGTGCGCTCGACCTCCTCTTTCATATGGTATATTTTAAGCGACAGGATAGAGTAGCGATCTACTGCCCAAGCGGGGCTCTCGGTGTTTATTGTCGCATCCTCGTGGGGGGTAACATTCTTGTAAAGGTCGAGGAAATAGCTGTCAATGAGCTCGACAAGGTCGGTGCGGTCTTGATTGGACTTATCGATGCGACGCTTGAGTGTAAGTGCCTCGACGGGGTCAATCTGCGGGTCCCTTATAATATCCTCAAAGTGCCACTGTACTGTGTCTATCCAGCATTTCAGGTACAGATAGTACTCGATGCTCTTCATCGGATAGGGGTTGTTGATGGGGGTATCTACGTTGTCGGTCTTGTGATAGTCGGCAATTGCCTCGTTGAATATAGGCCAGCTGATTTCTGTAAATGCTTTCATCGTATATGATATTTTGGGATATTTTTGTTAATATATACAGATGCGAATGTAGTTAAACTTTGTGATATAGACAAAATATTAAACGAAAAGTAACTATATTTACGCCGATTAACAACTTGCGAGGGCTGATTTAATCTTTTTTTGCAAGGAATTTTGGTGCTTCCCGATTATTACTTATAGTTGTCGATGAGGCTCTATTGAGCCGCTTTATATAAAATAGGTTTAAGATGAAGATTGTAATTGATGAAAAAATACCCTATCTTGCTGATGCTTTGCGACAGATGGGGCACAGTGTAGTGGCGCTCGGAGGCGATGCAATTGCAAATGCCCATTTGATTGATGCCGAGGCACTTTTTGTGCGCACACGTACGCGGTGCAACGCATCGTTGCTCGATGGAAGTGCTGTGCGTTTTATTGGGACGGCTACCATAGGATACGACCATATTGACGCCGATTATTGTCGCGAGAAGGGGATAGAGTGGACTAATGCTCCCGGTTGCAACGCTGATGCTGTGTTACAATATGTTCAATCGACAATATACGCTTGGGCACAGAAGAGTAATTGTGCAATAGCCGATGCTGTGATAGGCATTGTGGGAGTGGGGCAGATTGGTTCGCGCGTCGAGCGTTGGGCGCGTAGCGAGGGGATGAAGGTGTTGTTGAACGACCCACCGCGTGCTGCTCGTGGCGAGACAGGCTTTTCGTCGCTTGATGATATTGCCGCCGCGTGCGACATTATTACATTTCATCCTACACTCAGCACCGAGGGTCGTTACCCGAGCTATCATCTTGCCGACGAGAGGTTTTTTGCCTCTTTGCAGCATTGTCGTCTTTTGATAAACGCCTCGCGTGGCCCCGTTGTCGATAATGAAGCTCTGTGCAAGGCGCTTGCCTGTGGCAGTGTGTCTGCGGCTGCCGTTGATGTGTGGGAGGGCGAGCCTCGTCTGAAACTCTCCTTGTTGCAACGTGCTTATGTTGCCACTCCTCACATAGCTGGTTATTCGGCCGAGGGCAAGATGAATGCCAGCCGAATGATGGTCGAGGCCTTTGCACGCTATACAAATTATAAAGAATCGTTGCCACTAATGCAACTGCCGACACCCGATGACGCTTGTATAAATGCAGCGTCAATCCCGGAGGCTTTGTTGTCAATATACAACCCTCTCGTCGATACTGCTGCGCTCAAGAGTGCGCCACAAAATTTTGAGACTTTACGCAATAATTACAATTTCAGACGCGAGCCAACGGCCTTCAAAATAACAGCAGAGTAGTACAAAAAATATAAATTATCATCTTTTTTACACTAAAAAATAGCTGAAAAACGCCCTATTTTGCACAAAAAAAGGTCGATTGTGCAAAAAAATAGTACGATTTTTCTCTATTTTCTTGGCAGTTTATGATTTTTGCCATACCTTTGCATCACTAACAATTTATAATTCTAAAATTATACAACTATGTCAGAAATTGAAGCAAGAGTAAAAGCTATTATCGTTGAGAAGTTCGGTGTATCAGAGTCAGAGGTAACATCTGAGGCAAGTTTCACAAATGACCTTAGCGCAGATTCACTCGACCGCGTAGAGCTCATTATGGAAATCGAGGACGAGTTTGGTATCTCTATCCCCGAGGATCAGGCCGAGAATATTGCAACTGTAGGTGATGCAGTTAAGTATGTAGAGAAGATGGTTGCCGAGAAGTAATCTCTCTTTTCTATCTTATTACATAAAATCTAACTATTCTAATTTAGATGAAATCGAGAAGAGTAGTTGTAACAGGTCTTGGTGCCGTTTCTCCTGTTGGTAACGATATTCCCACAATTTGGGAAAATGTTTCAAATGGAGTAAGTGGGGCAGGGCCTATTACTCATTTTGACCCAACCCTTTTTAAAACACAATTTGCTTGCGAGGTTAAAGACTTCGACTCAAAGGCTCAGCTTGGTCGTGAAGCACGTAAGGTAGATAGCGACACACACTTTGGTGTCGATTCGGCAGTGCAGGCCATTGCCGATAGCGGTCTCGATTTTGAAAAAGAGGATTGCAATCGCATAGGTGTTGTGTATGGTGAGGGAATTGGTGGTATTCGTGCTCTTGAGGACGAACTTGCTCCCTATTTCCAAAATCCCGATAAGGGCCCGCGTTTCACTCCGTTCCTCATCACAAAGATGATTTCGGATATGACAACCGGTATTATATCAATCCGTTACGGCCTCAAAGGCCCTAATTATGTAACTACATCGGCTTGTGCGTCGGCTTCAAATGCCATAATAGACGCATACGACCAGATACGTTTGGGACGTGCCGATGTTATGTTGGCCGGAGGTTCAGAGGCTGCAATATGTCCTACCGGAGTAGGTGGATTCAATGCAATGCACGCTCTGTCGGTGCGCAACGATGCACCTTTGACCGCATCACGTCCTTTCAGTAAAAGCCGCGACGGCTTTGTAATTGGCGAGGGTGCGGCTTGTTTGGTACTTGAGGAGTATGAGCACGCGTTGGCTCGTGGTGCAAAAATATATGCCGAGCTTGCAGGTTCGGGTCTCACCGCCGACGCTCATCATATGACAGCACCTCACCCCGAGGGCGACGGAGCTATTCGTGTAATGCAAAATGCCATTGACGAGGCAGGCCTTAAACCCGAGGATGTCGATTATATCAATGTGCACGGTACATCGACCTACGCCGGTGATATTGCCGAGACAAAGGCTATAAAGAGTGTTTTTGGCGAGCACGCTTACAAACTGAATATCAGCTCGACAAAATCAATGACCGGACACCTTTTGGGTGCGGCAGGAGCTCTTGAGGCAGTAATCACAGTGCTTGCAATGGTACACGACACTGTTCCTCCGACAATAAACTTTACCGAGGGCGACGAGGATCCCGAGATTGATTATAATTTGAACTTTACTTTCAATAAGGCACAGAAACGTCCCATAAATGTGGCAATATCAAACACATTCGGATTCGGTGGCCATAATGCTTGTATAGCATTCAAGAAAATTGAAAACAGATAAGCAGTTGAGAACCCTTTTAGATAGAATAAGACTCCTATTTCGTAAGGATAGAGAGTCTTATTATTTATTGTATCCTCTATTGGGATTTTTACCACGCAATATTAAACACTACAAGATGGCTCTCACGCACAGCTCACGTGTGTCGGGTAGCAAACGTAAACTCTCGTGCAATGAGAGGCTCGAATTTTTGGGTGATGCCGTTCTTGGTTCAGTGGCCGCGGAGTATCTGTACAGGAGATTCGGAAAAGAGCGCGAGGGCTTTTTATCCAAAGCACGTAGCAGGCTTGTCTGTCGCGAGAGCCTCAACGATATTGCAGTGAAGATGGGACTTGATAAAATAGTCATCGCCGAGGAACAGACACATCGGCATAATAATTACATCTACGGTAACGCATTCGAGGCTCTTGTGGGTGCAATATATATAGACAGGGGCTACGCCTACTGTCGTTATTTTCTATATAATCGTGTTTTTGACGCCATTACCGATATTGAGTCTTTGCTTCTGAGCGATAATAATTTCAAGAGCAGACTCATAGAGTGGTCGCAGAAGGTGCACTGCGAGGTCTCCTTTGTGTTGTGTAGCGAGGAATTGCGTCCCGATGGGCCATATTTCGTGAGCGACGTCCTTGTCGATGGCGTGATAATGGGACACGGCGAGGGATTCTCGAAGCGCGAAAGTCAGCAACGTGCCGCACAGGAGGCACTCAAGAAAATTAAATCCGAGGCAACAGTATAATGAAATTAGCCTCGGATTTATTTTTTCATAGCACTAACAATCGGCTGCGTACATATAATTCTTTTGTCCCCCTCTCATCGCCACTTACTATTTTTTCTTAATTCCCAAAATTGATGTTAATACTCGCCCCTTGTGGCGAACTATTCTTTGCCGCTGCCGTTTCATTTGTAGCAGAAGAAGCTATAAGCTATTTAGTATTAACAATTAACAATGTATTTATTATGATTTTGGGAAATTCTAAATTCTGGGTAGGTCTGATGGTAGGCTCCCTTGCCGGCGCAGTAATTTATCGCTGTGCCACCTCAAAAAAAGCAAAAGAGATTTGTGGGGCTATATGTGCAAGTATGCACAATGGGCAGTGCTGTATGCTCGACGATGCTCGTGAAAAGGCTGCCGATGCAGCAGTGAAAATAGCCGATGCTGTTGCCGATAAGGCGATGGAGGCAAAGGAGAAGGTTCACGCTTATACAGGAAAATAAAAGACCTTGGGCCACGTAAGCGAGAAAAGAAGAAAACAGACTCTCTTTTGGCTATAAAAAATAACGAAATAGCAGTTTTGAATATAAGAAATACTTTCTTAGAAGTTTAACAACTTCTAATAACCATTAAAAACTTTAAGCCTTATGAACAACAAGAAAAATCAAGAGAAAAAAGAGGATGCAAAGTGTGCACCAACAAAGCAATGTTCAACGCAGAAGAGTAGCTGCGAACCTGCTAAGAAAGAGACTAAAAAATAGTTCTCGGGAATAATAAACATCACTCCCCCTTGAAAGAAGGGGGGTGATGTTATATACTGCTATTCAAGTTATTATATTACCGTTTATGGTGATACTTTTCGTTATTTGATTACAGCTGCAAATCCACCGTTACGGGCCATTTTTATGTGGAGCTTTGTGCTCTTGTTTACTGTGGTATGCTCCATACGATAGTCCATAGCCATACGGTTGGCATTAACACCATCTATAAATGAGGTCATTTGCAGCTCTTTACCCTCGGGGAGGAAATTGAGTGTTATCTCTGTCTCACGTTGCTTGTCGTTGGTAATTCCGCCAATGAACCACTGCTCACCTTTGCGCTTGGCCATTACAATATATTCTCCGGCCTCGGCTGCCAACACGCGCGTCTCGTCCCAGTTCACCGGAACGCCGGTTATAAAATCACGGCAGTCGGGCCACATATCATAGCGGCAAGGATTGTCCATCAGCATTTGAATATGGCTCTCAAAAATAACAAAGGCAGCCAAATGATAGGTCTTTGTTCCTACTCCCGCACAGAAAGGACGATTGCCGTGATGAACCTCGGGTTGGTTGCAAATCATCGGGCCGGGAGTGTAGTCCATAGGCCCTACTGCATTGCGCAAGAAAGGAAACCAAATACTGTTCTTGGGCGTACAAGCTCCATTAAATTCCATCCCTCGTACTCCCTCGTAGGTCAGTACATTCGGGTAACGGTACTCTAAACCGCTGGGGTGAAATGCTCCGTGAAAATCAATCATAATATGGTGCTTGGCGGCCTCTTTTGCTACGCGGTCATAGAAGTCAACCATCCACTGATCTTGACGATCCATAAAATCAATTTTTGTGCCTACAATTCCCCACTCCTCAAATTTACTGAAAAGATCCATATTATGCTCGACTGTGAGCCACGGCAGCCATAGAAAAATTCCTACATTCTTTGACTTTGCATAGTTTATGAGCTCGGGCAGATTCACGTTGGGATTTGTGTGGTAAGGGTCGCGTGTGTTAAGAGCCCATCCCTCGTCCATAATCATATAAGGAATGCCGTTGCGCGAGGCAAAATCCACAAAATACTTGTAGGTGTCCAGATTGATGCCACCCTTGAAGGTAACGTCCTGCCCGTAAGGGATGCCATTGAGCCAGTCCCAACAGGTCTGTCCGGGCTTAATCCAGTCGGTCTCTTTTATAGAGCATTTCTGCGCCAAACGCATAGGCATAGTGTTCTCGGCCAGACGTCCATCTTCTTGAGTGATAAGCATATAGCGCCAAGGAAAGGTGCGTGTGCCATCTGTCTTGGCTATATAGTCGGCTTCTTTTAAAATGCGCTGTCTGCGGTCGCCGTCATCCTCATATTCCAACGGAACTTTAGGCTGAATAGCCGTGAGGCTGTTGTCGGCATTGCCTTTGAGAAAAAGACCGGGGTAACTGAATAGGTCAAATTCGCTTAACAGAATCTTCTGATTTTTGCCCATAATCAGAATTGGAAGCTCCGACATTCTTTCCTCCTTTTTCCACTTATTACTATTTACAATGGAGTAACTTTCTTCGCAGCCGGTCTTGAAACCGCCGGGTTGTTGAAGCACTAATTTACAGGTGTCGGCCAATTGGAATATTGTATTTTCTTGGATTATCTCTATCTCGCCGGGCAGTGATGTTCGCATACGGAAAGCAACTCCGTCGTTGTAAAGACGAAAATCTACTGCATAGCCACCTTTCATATTCAGCGTTAGTAGAGTGTAATTATTCTCTACCTGACTGAATTTTAACGGAAATAAAGGCGTTACTGTCTCTTTGACACTGCTGATGCTTTTTTTTCTGAGAATGGGATTGACACCTAATGTTTTATCGCGCAATTGCATACCGATAACACTTTCCTCCAGCAACGTCTCATTATGACTTATTACATCATAGTAGATACGATCGGAGAGTGTTACTCTTACGCTTGTTTGTCCATCGGGACTTTGGGCTGTTATTACCTTTTGAGCATAGCCACAGATACTGACTATTGTCAGCAGGATAAGGGAGATGAGTCTTGTTGCTTTCATTTGGAATATTTAGCGTGTTCTTTCGTTTGCCGCAAATATACTAACAAACGAGCGAGAAACACAAAGTTTACTTTAGTGTTTTTTACAGCGAGTGCAGAATATATTCGAGTGTGTCTCAAATATACTAACAAACGAGCGAGAAACACAAAGTTTACTTTAGTGTTTTTTACAGCGAGTGCAGAATATATTCGAGTGTGTCTCAAATATACTAACAAACAAAAGACTATTTGTTACCAACGTGAATATTTCTTATTGTCAAGCGTCTATCCTTTAGAAACAGTTCCACTACTTTTGTCAGTAATAGTGCCTCTCACTGTCAATAGGCGTCTCTATAATCATTAAAATCGCTTCTGTAATTTCGATTCTCATATTTACGATTGTATTCCTCCTCGTTGTGTGGCAGAAGCCTTGGGTAGTATATCCCATCGTAGAAATATTCAAAAGCTATGCGCGACATCTCCATCTGCTTGGGATACATCAACCGGTTGCGGTTTTATAATTCAAGAAAAACATCGGCCCAATAGCATTCAGTTACAGTTGACCAACAGAATTGCCAAAATTGCATCTGATGCCCTTTTCTTAATGTAGAGAGGTAATCCAATACCAATTTATCGTTTCTTAAAACATAGCCGATTAAAAAGTCTTGGTAGTACCTTGTGGCTCCCCGGTTTCTTTCATTCCAATAGTAAGATTCACAATCTTTTTACATTTAACTGTGTCGTTTATGTATGACAGACAAACAAGTGTAGTAAGATGCTCGCTGCACATATTGCACATTATATGGTTGCGTGCCTCATTATAGAAAAAACTATATGTCATATAAAACTCTAACCACGTTGTGGGAAAAGCCTCTAAAAACTCCATTTCTGTTTCTGTGGTGCGTTCTCCACTCATTAAAACTTTGTACGCTTTGTTGATGCGTGCAGTGTCAACGGGATAATTTTGCGCTGTGGCTGCCTCGATGCTGGCAACCAACAGAATAAGGGTTAAAAATAGTCGTCTCATATTATTATTTATTCGTAAAGTTCTTCAAAATGAGGGCCTACATTTATTTTTATTCCTGCCTGCCCGTATTGTTTAAAAAAATCAAACAATTCTTTTTTCTTTCCTTTGCCACATATATTAAAATCTTTACCATCTGCACTAAGCTCAATAGTGTCCCCCGGGATAAAGCAGCCTTCAATATTTTCCCAATTTCTTCCTCCGTGAATTGCTATACTACTTCGTCCGGGAGGGGCGTCAATATACCAGTCGTAATAATGTTTTATATTTTCAAATTTCAAATCCTTCTCACCGTTTTTTTTCCTTCGTTCATAGGTTCGTTTTCTCATCTCCTCTTTAGGAATTATTTCATATGCTCCGCTCATTATAGCCTTTTTTTTCCTTCGGCTTTTGCTAATTCGTACTTTGATATTATCATAATTATTTTCTGTGGTGAATATAATGCAAAGGATACTCCGCTGTAAATAAAATAGCAATAATCTACCTTCTTTTTTTAGGTTTGTTAACAAATATTCGAATATGCAGAGTCAACCAGCAAGTGCAACATTACGAAATAAATTTGTAAAAGCACT